>CAYMLF010000128.1:0-6488 GCA_964391275.1 uncultured Candidatus Bathyarchaeia archaeon | reverse complement strand
TTTGCTAACGAAGATTTACTGGAGAAAATGAAGACAGACCGCACGCTGTGGCAATGCGCCAACGTCACGCAGCTACCCGGCATCTACAAACACGCAGTAACGTTGCCTGATGGGCATGAAGGCTACGGTTTCCCCATCGGCGGAGTAGCCGCAACCGACTACACAGAAGGCGTAATCAGCCCCGGCGGCGTCGGCTACGACATAAACTGCGGAGTCAGGCTTCTCTCAACAAACCTTTCCGAGAAAAATGTGCGTCCACAACTACCCCAGTTGGCAGAGAGCATTTTCAGAAACGTTCCCTCTGGGCTTGGAAGCCGCCGTAAAGACTTCACAATAAGCAATAGCGACCTAGACCGCTTAACCACAGAAGGCGTCAACTGGCTAATCGAGCGCGGCTTAGGCTGGAAAGAAGACGCCGAGCACTGTGAGGAACGCGGATGCATGGCAAACGCGAACCCCGACATGGTTTCCAGTACTGCTAGAAGCCGCGGTTTGACTCAAATCGGCACTTTAGGCTCAGGAAACCACTTCCTTGAAATCCAGAAGGTAGACAAAATCTTCAATCCTCAAACCGCCAAAACCTTCGGTATCACGCATGAGGGGCAAGTTACCGTTATGATTCACTGTGGTTCACGAGGCTACGGACACCAAGTCTGCTCTGATTACCTGCGTGTTATGGAGCGTGCAGTCGAGAAATACCACATTAACGTGCCTGACCGCGAGCTAGCCTGCGCACCCGGCAACAGCGCTGAAGCACAAAATTATTACCAAGCCATGGCATGCGCCGTAAACTACGCTTTTGCAAACCGCCAAGCAATCATGCATTGGGTGCGCCAAAGCTTCCAGCAAGTTCTCAAGCAAGACCCAGAAAAAATCGGTTTAAAACTCGTCTACGACGTAGCCCACAACATCGCGAAAATCGAGAATCACCAAGTTGGCGACGGCGCAACCAAGAAGGTTTGGGTTCACCGCAAAGGCGCCACACGAGCCTTCCCCGCAGGGCACCCTGAGGTTCCAGCAGACTACCGAAGCGAAGGGCAACCAGTGCTTATCCCCGGCAGCATGGGCACCAGTTCGTGGGTGCTGTTGGGCGCTCAGAAGGCTATGGAGTTAACTTTTGGCTCCACAGCGCACGGTGCAGGACGCATGATGAGTCGTTCCGCGGCTAAACGCAAGTTTTGGGGCGGCGACATCAAGACAGCGCTTGAGAAACGCGGCATAGTTGTGCGTGCAGCCAGCGCTATGGTGTTGGCTGAGGAAGCTGACCCCGCTTACAAGAACGTTGACGTAGTTGCCGATGTTAGTGACCGTGTGGGTATAGCCACGAAGGTGGCTCGGCTTGTGCCTATCTCGGTTGTTAAAGGCTAAAGTTATCCCTTTCTTTTTTGGCTCCTTTTTTGTTTTGGGAAAAACCGTATATCCCACGTGCAATCATGCAGTTACCAACTAAGTAGCAAGCAATCAAACCGTAAAAAGCGTATGAAAGTAGGAAGATAAATTTTGGGCAAAAACGAGATAAGACTCCAGTATTCAGGCTTTATCATTTTCACAGCCCAAATCCTAAGCATAGTTTCTGGCTTGGCTTTTACGCTTCTGCTTACCCGTAGCATGAGCACCGACCAATACGGCATCTGGACAAACATCTTTGACTACACAGGCTACTTTCTGCTGTTTAGCGGCTTAGTCCCGTTTTGGGCAACACGCTTCGTCGCCAGAGGACAAGAGGGCACAATCAAAACGAGCACGCTGGCAAACCTGTCGCTGGGGTTGATTTCTGTAGTGATTTATTTTCCAGCAATAGCCCTTATTTCTCAAGCCATCGGCACCACAGTTTACCTGCCCATCTACCTCATCGCCGCCCTGTACATTTTGAACACGTATGTGGTTTTGAACCTTGAAGGCTGCCTACGCGCAGTTAAGCCTCAAGCGATTGGCTATGGCTTGCTGATTGAGGAGGTCGTTAAGGTTGCGTTGGCTTTTGGAATAATTGTTGGTTTGGGGCAGCTGTTTTTAGGCGCTATTCTTGCCTTAGTAATTTCCGAATTAGTCCAGATAATTTATTATGGTTGCCTTTTGAGGGGCGAGTTTAAGCAGAAAATCCGTTGGAGCTACCTTAAAGAATGGCTTAAAGGCTCAACCCTGCTCCTCTACAGCTCCGCAGGCGCACAACTGCTCGCTTTCGTGCTGATTTTGCTGTTTTTCTTCGGAGGCCCAGATACAAGAGCGTACTATCAGGCAGCATACACTTTTACCGCTATCATAATGTACTCAGCCTCCCTCGCATACGCTTTGTACCCAAAAATCCTCTCAAACAGCTGCCAAACCGAGCAGGTGGGCTCGTCTTTTCGCTCGGTCATGATGTTTGCCATACCTTTTGCCGCCATAATCATGGTTATGTCCATTTCGTTTTTGACAGTGCTTAACGTTGCTTTCGCTGTAGCTTGGCCCGTCTTGATTGCGTTAACCATTGACACCCTTGTAATTCTGGTTTCCCAGTTCTACTCAACCTGCCTCATGGGCGCTGAAGCCTTCGATGCACAAGGCAGAATTCCCCTCCGCCAGCTCTACAAAACAAAAATCTTCAAAGTGTTCTCGCTATCGTTTTTTCAAGCAGCCATCGCCCTGCCCTTGGTATACCTTGTTTTGACGCAGTTTCCCTCGGTTGGAGCGGTGGAATCCACGGTTTACGTGGTGGCAATCAACATTGGCGTGCACAGCTTTGCTTTTGCGGGGCTATACGCGTTTATGCATAAGTCGGCGAGGATTCCTGTGGATTGGCGGAGCTTGGCAAAGTATGTGGGTGCCGCGTTGGTTATGTCGTTGGCGCTTTACCTCTCGCCGTATCCCTCAACGCTCATGTTAACTATCGCTAAAGCTGCTTTGGGCATGGGCATTTACCTTGCCATATTGCTGGCTATCGATAAAAAATCCAGAGACCTGCTAAAACTAATCATACAAGAAATCAAACAAACCATCCAGCAATTTATGCCCAGAAAAGCATAAACCCCCTAATTTCAGGGAAAAACACCACAAATTGCAAGATTAGATTAATATCTCCTTTTCCACAAAATAATGATAAAGCAGTTTATTCTGGGTCGATGTCAACCTTGAAGGATGAATGTGGCATCTGCGGAAGAGTTATGCGTACAACATACATGAGGCAGTGTCAACGGTGCAAAAAACTGTTCTGCCGCGACTGCATGACCCCCGACGTTGCCACAGGAGACCCCAACGCCATGCTCTGCCTACACTGCGCAAGCCGCATAGTTTCTCCACGCACCGTCAACAAGTACGACGGCTTAAAAAACCACCTCAAGTTCCGCGGCTCATTCGTCAGCATGGTTAAACTCAAGTTTGCCAGAATCGACGGACTCATCGGCGCCAACCTGCCCATGACGGCTTACCGTGACGAGGCATGGTGGAGCAACACAGGCTCAACCGTTCATTGCAAGGCGTGGCTGGACGCGGGCTGGGAGGTTGAGCAGGTGAACCTCAAAGAAGGCTACGTCGTGTTCAAGAAGGTGCGGGATGTTTCCTTTAAAAAGTCCAGACGTAAAAAGCTGGAAATCACTCAGCCGTTCACGCCTGTCCCCGTACGACCGCTAAAGCGCAAGGAGCCCTCTAAAACCAAAGTCTCTCAGCTGTATGCGAGAATCAAAAATCTTGAACGTCAACGTGCAATGGGTAACAAGCCGATTCGCGGTTTAGGTTCAAGACCTAATTACGAGAAGAGGTTGTATAAGTCAAACAAAAAGCCACAATAACCCCGAACGCCTAAAGCTTAAGCGGTGCCCCCTGTGGTTGAGCTTGAGCTACCAGTTAACTACGCTATTGATGATGCTTACTCAAAACTGAAGGCGACCCTTGAAGAAAAAGGCTGCATAACAGTTTCTGAAACCCCGCCTGAACGCTTAATGGTTAAGCAGGGTTCACTTTGGGGTGTCATGCCTAAAAGCGCCAAAAAAACTTTAACCTGCAACCTAAAACCGCAAGGCACAGGAACACAGATAACCTGTGGTTCCAAGCTGAGCAGGGACTGGCTCTACCTAACAGTCATAGGCACAGCTTTGTCAGTGGTTGTTGTGGGTTTGTGTCTTTGGATTTCAACAGATTTGAGCACTTTTTTGCAGACCACGCGGTTTAGCACTTGGAGCTGGATAGCCTCAGTCGGCAGCCGCATTGATTACGCAACTGGAGAATCATTTGTAAACTTTACAAGGCTTCTAGCGTTTTTCTTATCTGCAATCATAGCCTTCGAAGTTGCAGTAACCCTCTATACGCACTCAAGAATCGACAACTTTGCCAAGGAAGCTCTGCAGAACCTGAAAGCTTAGAGTTTCTTTCCGCACTGGTTACAGAATACAGCTTCAGGATTGTTGTCGTGTCCACAGTAACCGCAGAAACGGTTAACCCCATTGCTCCTACGCGCAGGTGCTTCCTCAGCCTCGGGAAATTTTGGCTTATGCAATACGACAACAATTAAGGGCAGAACAAACATTAAAACGGCAAGTGCTATGAAGGCTTTGTCTTCAAACAGGCTGCTTATAACGCTTGGCTCTTTGGTTGAGGGAATGGTTGCTGTAGGCGTCGCCGAGGGATTAGAAGGTGACTGCGTGGGAGAGACCGTTTGGGCAGGCGGCTCAGTGGGTATTACATAGTGAATGTTTGGTTTAAACTGTTGGCTCTCATCAATCTCGTAAATATTAACTGAAGCACCTTGAAATTCAAGGGGCATGTCGCCGATTTTAAAGCCATCACCAGTGGTTTCACAGTAATAGTACGTTTGACCCTGATACGTCAAGTAGCTGCCTTTGAGGTCTTTGCCTAAAACCCCCACTGCATAATGGTTTGGCGGGTTAATGTAGACTGTGCCGTAATTCATAATCAACGTTAAAGACGCAAACAACACTGCGGTGTCTTCGCAGTCTCCGCCGCCGTCAACTAACGTTTCAATTGGAAACCGCGGGTACTCATCATAACTTGAGGTAACCGAGTCAGACGTGTAAGGCAAGCTCTGCACAAAAGCCAACATAAAAGAAACCTCGTTAAACGAGTCATACCCCATTTCACTCGCGGTCTGGTTAAGTTTTTCAGCTAAAGCTCTAAGGTAGAAATCGTTAGTCGTGGTCAAGAAACCGTAGCCCTCTAAGCCGTTCCTAACCCGCGAGAAAACAGGCACATCCTTGTAAGCAGCGTACAGGTTTTTTGGAATAGACAAATTCCACGTCCACTGTCTGCCGTCGTAATACCACTCAAACGTTTTATGAATATAGTCATCACTGCTTTGAGCAGCCACATCCTGCAGTGGACAAAGCGGCAAGAGCAGCAAAGCTGAAATCAACAGGGCAGTCAGAAAACTTGTTTTATGGTTAAGTGGACGCTTAATCATATTAGGATACTTCACCAATACATTGGCTTTAGAGTTTAAAATTATTTAGGTGCCCTCCCACCGAGCCAAGTAGCTAAACTGTAAGTGAAAAAAGCGCAGAGGCAGGTAAGCAGGAAAACTTTGGCTAAAGAAAACTCTTGCATTAAAGAAGCACCAAGCAAACCAGCAGGCAAAGCAAAAAGAGGCACGTAAATGAACGCTAAAAGCCCTTTGCGGTTCCCCACGCTTCCTGCTTTAAGCGCTCCCACTCCAAAAAAGGCGCCTGCAATTCTGCCAAACCCGCTTGTGCACGTTTTGCAGGCATAACAACTGCTGCATCCAAGCCGCCGAAGAACACCATAAACCATCAATGCGTTGAACAAAAGCAGCAGCAGACCAGCCCACTCATTGTAAAACCACGCGGCAAAGAAAGCTAAAAGTACCCATGCTAAAACCAGCAGGTTGCCTCCAATCAGCAAGCGTCGACTAAACTCAAGTTTGGCTTCACTCATGTCCATTGCCTTTTTCCGAAAATGTATACTTCTTGCTTATAGAGGATTTGTTTAAACCCTGCTTATTGGGCAATTCGACGGGTTGAGCAGAAACCGCTTCTGGCAGCAGCTAACGTTTGATTATTCCGTAGGTTTGTTTCTTCCAGATGTCTCGGAACTTGTTGTAGTAGTCGATGGGTTGAAACACTGGCGCATAAGTTAACTGCTGATTCACGCCGCACTTGCAAACTGCGAAAACCTCTTTTTTGCTAACGTTGGCTAGTATCTGCATTAGTTCTTTGCGGCATTTGGGGCAGTAGTATGGTCCGTTTACCATTTGTTTGGCGTCTTTGGTTAAGATTTTTATTCGGTTTGCGGGGACTTTGTGCATTTCTGGACTCATAACTCTCAAACCTGACTGTCATCATATGGATAGAAATCATGTTCAAGATATACTCTTCCCTCTAAAAAACAAAATATGACTAATATTTTTGCTAACCTTTAGCATGGAAGCGTCAATCAACATTTAGCCTGCAATAAACTTAAATTACGCTTAGAATATGACTTAGCGTGCGCGGTTGTCGTCTAGTCTGGTTTAGGACTTTAGCCTTCCAAGCTAATGATCCCGG
>CAYMLF010000127.1:0-6520 GCA_964391275.1 uncultured Candidatus Bathyarchaeia archaeon | reverse complement strand
TCGGCACTTAACTTGCTGGCGATGTAGACGGAAATTGAATCAGAAGTAACATCCCAAGAACTTTTAAGCCCGCCATCCTCAAACATGAAACGCGAAGGCAGAAAAACCGCTACCCGCCCCACCATAACGCTTCTAGCCTCACTTAAGCCGTTTACAATCTGACTGTTAGGCATTAAATCCGCAAGCAACATTCCATATTGGTCCATGCCCAAAATCGCCATCCGATGCACAGTCGCCGCAGACAAAGAAAACCGCTTATCCAATTCTCGCACGCAATCGGCAAATTCAGCACCGCCCGGCACCACTACCAACCGATGAACCTCGGCAAGTTCGCTCAATTTAACGCATAAATCCTTGAGTGATTGAGGATTTCTGGATAGACTGCCGCCAACCTTAACAACCGTTAATGACATCAGGACTCACTCTCAAACTTTTTTGCAGCCATCAAAGCAACGCCAACAGCAGGAACCGCTAATGAGACACCTTTGGGCAATAATTCCCCTAAATCCATAATCACGTCAGCACCCACTTGCTCGGCTGCCTTTCGGGCTAAGAAATCCTTCCCCAGACCCGCAACCAAAACAGGCACTTTGGTTGAGGCAAGCTGTTTGGCACGAGTGTAAACTCTGCTCAAACCGTTCGCTACTTGTTGAACCTGTTTTTCATAAATGTGCTTTGCTATCGCTACAATTTCAGGTTGGGTAAGCATTTCCGTGTCGGCGCACACTACTCGGGCAAGACGCGCCAAAGCTTCCCTTCGGCTTGTGCCGCGGCAATCCGCGGTTTCACTGATGTACTGCTCCTCTGTAATGTGACCCATAACCAAATGCATATCACCGCTTAGGGCAAACAGTTCCGACGACACCGACGCTACGCCGCCCTTAATTGGGATTTCATGCACTATGGCTGCAACATTGGTTCGCAGGCTGCCAGTGTAAACCAGCTCGCCGCATATGAGTTTCTCAAGGTCAGTTTTGCCTTGAGCTGAGACCTTGCCGTTTATTACTGGTATAATGCTGGTGCTGGTGCTTCCGATATCAACGACAACGCAGTTTTCAAAATACTGTGAAACAAGCCAGCCTGTTGCAGCCCAATTTGCCGCAGCCACTTTGAAGGGTGCCTCTCGAGAAACACTTGGCAATTCTAAATTATTATTTACATTCAAAACATAAATCGGCAAACCCGTGAACGCTTTTTCTACGCAGTCTAAAATGTGGTTTACTCCTTCCCGTTTTGTTTGGTAGGCGTCGGAAAGCTCAGCGGTCATGGTTACACCTACGCAATCAAGATTGTCTTGGGAAAGAGATGCCTTAAGCTTCAAAAGTGCCTCGGTTAATTTTGCTGTTTTCTTCCATACTGGGAAATATTCGACTGCAACCTTGATTTCTTTAATGGCGCCTTTCTGAGTAACCGCGTAAGCTGCTTTACTGTTAGCGCCTCCAATGTCTAGACCTAACGCTTTAGCCAAAGACTGCTTCCTCAAGCATATAGTATGTCTAAGATGCGCTTTTTAGCTTCTTCGAACATAACCTGTGCTTTTTCCAATGTGTTGCCTTCTCCTGAAGCAAGCGCATAAGAATTTTCGTAATCGGCAACTGGGAAAGGCGGTGAAACAACCCCGGGGGCAGCGTAGAGTTTTTGCAGGGCATTGCTTTCTGGTTTTGGCGTTTCTATTTTTTTAAAGCAGCAATATCCAGAGACTGGCGCCGTATCTGGTAATTCACCGTTTAACGCAGCATCAGCTATGGATTTGGCAAAGTTGAAACCAGCTATCTTGCTTAATCCAATGAATGAAGTGGTTAAACGTGGATTAACATCAACTACAACTGGGCCTTCTTCGGTTAGGATAAAGTCGACTCCAACATAACCCTTCAAGCCAGTGAAGCATTCCACAACATCTTTGGCTGCTTTGAATGCTTCTTGCTTTAGTGGATGATCTAGCGGTATGTAGCCTCCCAAGTAATTTGAAATCTCCTTAGGAGCGCCGAGATTAACGATTTGCTGGTTTAGACTTACTGGCAGGGCTTTGTTGCCTGCGCAAAGTAAACTGACGCTCACAGCCTTGCCGTTAAGGTATTTTTGGATAACAAAAGCCTCACTAGCTAATTCTTCATTGATTTTTGCGATGGCATCCTTGATTTGCGACTCGTCCTTGACAAGGCTAAGTCCACTGCAGCCGACGCCGTCTAAAGGTTTAATCACCACTGGAAAGTCAATCTTGCTTTTGATGGCTTCTTTAACTGAATCAGAAAAGTTGTAAACAAACGTTTTTGGAGTCTTTATACTCTTATGGTTTAACGTTTCACTCAGCGCTGCTTTATTGGAGACTGATTGGATGGCGCTTGAACGGCAGTTGAGCAGAGGCACACCGTTTTGCTCTATAAATTCTACAAGCGATTGAAGGGTTCCTCCCGTTTCAGGCGCAATCACGTAAGCGGCATCCACGTTTGGGCAGGCTTTAAGGATTGCTCCTTGTGCTTCGTTGAAACTGAACACGGGAATTATGCAGTCCGCTGGAATGGGTGGGTTGAATCTGGAAAGCTCAGCGGCAACTATTACAGTAACCTCGTAACCGGCAGTCTTGAAACCTTCAGCAATAGAGCGCAGCATCCCAAACCCTTCAGCCAATATTCCCGGAGAAACCGCGCCTTCAGCAAAGCCTCCACCGCTGGCATGTTCATAAACTAAAACATTCACATATATCCCATGAAACGATGGGCAAGTCTGAAGTTAAACCTTTTCTTAACCCCAAATTACGCCAATTCGCTTAGAGCCTTTAAAAATTCGGCAGCATGCCTCTTTTTTACATGTGGCATAACAACAATTCTGATGCAATCTAACCGTGGCACGTAGGAGACAAACCAGCCTCGGGCTTGCAGTTTCTCAGCTAAAAACTTTGTGTTGACAGCGCGAAACGCCAAGATGTTCAATGTTGGCTCAATCACCAGCTTAAACCCTAACGCCTCAATGCCTTTGCGCAAAAAACTTGTTGTGTGCATGCAGTCAGCAACCGTTTCTTTGAAGCCCTCGCGACCTAACCTTTTGAAGACCGCCCATGTTGCTGCTGCTGAAGCTCCTGAGCGTGTGCCAACAAACGTGTACTGTTGACCGTTGGTTAGGTATGGCGTGTGCGTTTTAATGTGTTCCAAAGCGTTGGTGTTTCTAAACAGGATGCCGCCTGCTGGAACTGGAGCTAAACCCATCTTGTGCGGGTCAACGGTTATGGATTGTACGCCGTCTAAGCGGAAGTCAAATTCCATTGTGGGTTGGTTGAGGAATGGAATCACTAAACCGCCGAAAGCCGCGTCAACATGCAGCCACACGCCGTACTTCTTTGCGATTTTTGAAAGCTTGCCGATTGAATCAACAACGCCCAGCTCCGAAGTGCCCGCGGTGCCCACGATTGCAACCGTATTTCTGTTTATGCACTGCTCTACTTCTTTGCAGTCTACTTTGTAGTTGCTGTCTAATTTTGCATGAACAGGTTTAAGTCCCAGTAGACCGCAGATTTTTTCAAAAGAAAAATGCGCTGACTCGGGCAACACAACCTCAGGCGACTCAACCTGTGCAGTGTTGCGGGCGGCAAGCATCGCCAGCAAATTAGCTTCGGTTCCACCTGAAACCAGAAAACCCGCAGTGCCAGCGCCGTTAAGAAGTTCCGATAGCATGTTGACGGCTTCTTTTTCCAGCCTTGCGCTACCCTTGAAGAGTCCAGAGTCACCGAGGTTAGAATTAAGAAACATTTGATGAGCTTTTTTCGCTAATGAGTCAGGGCTGGTGCACATTGAACAGAAAATCTTGCCCTCGCCATAACACTGGTCTTCTTCAAGTGCTCGTTTAAGTGCTTCCAAAACAGCTTTTTTGTCCTCGCCCTTTTCCTGCAACCCTAAAACCTCTTTTCCCTCGAGGCTTGCTCAATAATCTCTGCCAGTTCACGCACTTTCTCTTTTGTTATGTGTCCTGTGACGCGGTTGCTGTTTGAGCAGGCGGCGCCACGTACACCAGCGATATCAGCGCCAAAATCGTAGATTGCTGGTAAATCCTGTTTAAGTAGCGAACCAGCCAATGCCGCTTCTAAACCTTTCTTGTGAGCTAAACCGACAAACTTCGAAAGTTGCTCATTAGTTAGGAAGTCAAAGAGGCGTTTGCCGTCTTTTACAGCGGTGTCAAGCATGGCAACTTCGACTTTAGCTTCGGCGGCTGCTTGAGGTACCAGTAGCGGGTCGATGCTTTGTGCTCTTTGGAAATCTGCGTATCCAGCGGCTACAACTTTAATTTTTGGGTTGCAGTCTTTTACCGCTCGTGAAACATTGTGAAGCAGGGTCACAGCGTTTTGTAAGGTTTTGGTGCCATAAAGCCCCACTTTAACGTAATCAACACCCAAAGATGCGGCTCCGTAAGCTGCCAATGCAATTGATGCAGGAATACTGGGTGCTTCACCGATAGTGCAGCTGACTTGCAAGTTTTTGGGCGTAAGCTCTCTGATTTGTTTAATTACCCAGGGGAAATTGGCGCCCAGCGGCCCCTCACTTGGGTTTTTAACGTCAATAATTTCTGCTCCTCCAGCGATGGCTTCTGCGGCTTCCTGCGCGTTTTGGGGACTTACTAATAGCTTCACTTCTGATCATATTGATGCGAACTGTTGTGCCTTTAAAGTCTTGTGTTGCCATGCGTAGATTTTATTATGTTGAGGCGAGTTAGGGAGGTTGAGGGTTACACTTGAAGGTTATTCCAGTTATTGACGTGCTAAACGAGGTTGTGGTGCATGCAGTAAGAGGCAGACGAAACGAGTACAAAACCGTAAAAAGCGTCCTAACCAGTTCAGTGGAGCCCGTTGAGGTGGCGCAGACCTTCAAAGCGCTTGGTTTTCGCGAGCTATACTTGGCAGATTTAGACGCAATAATGGGTAGGCAGCAACCAAACATCCGCCTATACGAGTGCATTACAGAGGCAACGGGGCTTAAACTCATGGTGGACGCGGGCATAACCGAATCCTCTTCAGCCAAAAAAATCCTAAACAGCCAAGTCGCCAAAATAGTGATCGGAACAGAAACGCTGAAATCCAAAAAATTCGTCCAAGAAGCAATACGCCGGTTTGGCGCTGAAAAACTAGTTGTTAGCTTAGATTTAATGCAAAATAAGGTTCTAACTCAACCGTGTTTTGACGGTTGCACGGATGCTCTTGGAGTACTTGGCGAGTTTGAGGCGCTTGGCATTTTGGAGTTTATTGTGTTGGATTTGGCGCGGGTTGGAAGCGGCGAAGGAGTTAACGTAGAGTTCCTTAAGTTGGCCTTGAAGAATTCGCGTAGTAGTGTTTACGTTGGCGGGGGCGTTCGAAATTTGGATGATTTAGCGATTTTGAGGAAGATTGGCGTTTCAGGTGTTTTGCTTGCTACCGCCCTGCATTCAGGAAAAATAAGCATCAGCGATTTGAAAAAAACCCATCTACTGTAGCGTTGCTACTGCGTTTTCAGCAGGCAAACTAGTCCGCCAAGCTGATTAAGCCGTGCTCCAGCAGGAGATTCTTCATTGACAATGCGTGTTTTAATCTGTTTGTTTTGGGCTATCTGCATAAGCCGATGCACGCGGTTTTTTCTTCGGTTGCCTGCAAGATAATTGTCTGTAAGCAAAAGGTACTCTGGCACAGGTTTCCCTGGCGGTGGCTTTGTGTAAATGGCGTTTTCTGCTTCCTCAAGCGAGAACAGCACAAGGTGGTCTGCGGTGCTTAACCGTTTTTCTAAAAGTTCCCTCAGGTTCTCGGTTTCTTCGGTTGTTGTTTCAGTAATTAGCTGTTTGAAGGTTTGTGTGCTGGTCAAGTTTGCTACTTGTGTGGGTGTGACTGCTGAACCTGTGATTTCGTTGATTGTGGCTTTGTTGGCTCCTGAAAACAGCCATGCGTGATGCGCTTTTAAGTGGCTCATAAATTCTTGGCTGTAGCTGGTTTTTTGTGGCGAGGCGAGTATGATGCTTCTTACGCCTTCTTTGAGCGTTGGTCTCAGGGCGTTGATGATTGCTTCGTGAAAGCTGTATAGTGCTTTTGTGTCTGCTCTGTTTCCGTTAAGGTTGATTGTGGCTTCCTGTTTGGCGACATGGCTGAAAATTTTCCAAAGCACTGCTTGTGTTTGCTCTATTCCTATGAGGACTGCTACTGGGTAACCGCGCCTGTACGTTTTTGGAGTCATTTGTTGCTACTAGTTGCTAAGTGATATATAGTCATAACTTCAGCATTTCCGCTTATGATTGCTACGTACCATTTTGCTTATGCAAAATTTTCTACCCATAACCAACTGTAAGTTTGCCCTTAAGTTACAAGTTTTTAAAACCACTAATTCCACATATGAAACCTCATACATTAAGGAGAATTCAAGGAGAGAATAAATTGAAAAACAAAAAACTATTTTCCATTATAATCTCGATAATTCTGCTATCATCAATTACCCTATCACTTGTAATACCCGCAACTACCGCTCAAGCAACTCACAGAAACAAAAAAACCTACGCTGTATGTGGGCTTATGCCC
>CAYMLF010000126.1:0-6543 GCA_964391275.1 uncultured Candidatus Bathyarchaeia archaeon | reverse complement strand
ACCAGAAATTGCCCGAAATATCCTCATTCATTGAAACCTATTTAGGCATGGACCCCAATGAAACGCCAGTTCCCATCGCGCCTACATGCCACTACATCATGGGCGGAATTCCCACAGACGTAAATGGACACGTGCTAAACGACACAATTGGCACCATTTTGCCCAGCTTGTACGCCGTCGGTGAATGCGCCTGCGTAAGCGTTCATGGAGCAAACAGGTTAGGCTGCAACTCACTGATTGATTTAGTTGTTTTCGGGCGCAGAACGGGACTTAGCGTTTTGGAGGACTTAAAAGGCAAGTCTTTTCAGCCGCTTCCACTACAAGCAGAAAACATCGTCGTTGACAAGGTCACTGGTTTGTTTGAATCTAAAGGAACTGAACGCGTAGCGCATCTGCGTGAAGCTATGCAGCATTTAATGACAAAGCAATGCAGCGTTTTTAGAAACGGCGAGAAATTAGAGCAAACGTTAGGGTTAATTAAGCAACTGAAAAAACGTAGCCTAAACATTGGATTAAGTAACAAATCAGTAATTTTTAATTATGAATTACAGGAAGCCTTTGAACTATGCAACATGCTTCGGGTTGCTGAAGTCATTGTCTACTCTGCGCTACATCGAAAAGAAAGCCGAGGAGCACATTTCCGCAGCGATTACCCAGAGCGTAACGATGACCAATGGCTAAAGCACACATATGTACACGAAGTACCTGGAGGTTTAAAGGCAAGCTACAAGCCAATTGCTATAACCCGGTTTACGCCGGAAAAACGGAGATATTAACGTGAACTTAACCCTCAAGATTTATCGTTTCAACCCTGAAACCGACACAGAGCCACACTACGAATGCTTCACCATCGAGGCTGAACCTAACGAGCGCATCTTGGATTGCCTCAATAAGGTACGATGGCAAAAAGACAGCAGTTTAGCTTTCCGCATGTCCTGCGCTCACGGCATCTGCGGCTCCGACGGGTTAGTTATCAACGGTCAAGAAGCATTAGCCTGTCAAAAACTGGTCAAGGACTACGATTACTCTAAGGAAATACTGATTGAGCCGCTGAAGTATTTTAGAGTATTCAAGGACTTGATTGTTGACTTAACACCATTCTATGAAAGGTTAGAAGCTACAAATCCAAAAACCTCAAGCGCCATAGCCAAAGCTCCCCCAATAGAGGAGCAACCACAAACCAGTCAAGAAAGAGAGGATTTCGATGACGCTTTAAAATGCATACTGTGCGGTTGCTGCTACAGCGCTTGCCCAGTCATGACTGAGCAAGACCAAGAATTCATCGGTCCAGCCGCTATTCTGCGAGCGCACCGTTACATTTTCGATTCAAGAACCATTAACACGCAAGAGCGCCTGAAGATTCTTCAGAAGCCCCATGGCATCTGGGCTTGCAAGAGCTATTACATGTGTACGCTTGTTTGCCCAAAGAACATTAAAGTGACCGCTGCAATATACAGAACTAAAAAGCGAATACTTCAAGAGCAGAAAACCAAACAAGAACAAGAGGAGCAAAAATAGCAATGTCAACTACTCGAAAAGAAATCGACCCTTTAGGTGAAAAAGCAATCCCCAAAGACGCTTACTATGGCATCCAAACCGCACGGGCTATTGAAAATTTTCCTGTAAGCGGAATCCGCGAACCAGTAGCTTTCATTAAAGCATATGTGATGATTAAGAAAGCCGCGGCAATCGCTAATGCGCAAGTGGGCTGGCTTAAACAGGAAACTGCAAACGCCATAATTAAAGCCTGCAACGACGTTTTGGAAGGCAAGTTGCTTGACCAGTTTGTAGTTGACGTTTTCCAAGCTGGCGCTGGCACATCGTTTAACATGAATGTTAATGAGGTTTTGGCGAACAGGGCACTTGAAATTTTAGGCAAGTTAAAAGGCGACTACAAAACCGTGGGACCAAACGATCACGTCAATATGGGTCAATCAACTAATGACACGTTTCCAACGGCGCTTCACGTTTCCGTTTTGATTGCCATACAACCCTTGTTGAAAGAGTTGGACCTGCTTTCTAACGCTTTTGAGGCTTTAGGCAAAAAATACAACAATGTTCTCAAGTCTGGACGTACGCATTTGCAGGACGCTGTGCCAGTCACGTTGGGTCAAGAATTTACCGCTTACAGTTCATCAATCAGAAACGCCTGTCTAGAATTGAAAAAGCGGCAGGAGAACCTGTACAATGTAGCTTTAGGCGGCACCGCCACAGGCACAGGAGCCAACGCACACAAAAACTACAAGCGCCTTGCCATCGCCGAATTGGCAAACATGACAGGTTTCCCGCTTAAGCCTGCTAAGAACAATTTTGAGGCGCTTCAAAGTCACCGTGCAGCTCAGACCGTCTCCAGCGGACTTAAAGAGTTGGCGTTAGAGCTAATCCGCATTGCCAACGATTTACGCTTGTTGGCTTCGGGTCCAACCACAGGGTTTGACGAGATTGTTTTGCCGCCTGTGCAACCCGGCTCCTCGATTATGCCAGGGAAGGTGAATCCAGTTATGGCTGAATGCCTCGACATGGTTGCGTATCAAGTGGTGGGTAACGATGCGGCTGTAGCTTTGGCGGTTCAAGCTGGGCAAATGGAACTAAACGTTATGACGCCAGCAATCGTGTACAACATGCATTTTTCAATTGAAATCTTAACAAACTATCTTCCTGCATTTCGAAAGCGATGTGTTGAAGGTATCACTGTTAACGAGAAACGATGCATTGATTACTTGGAGAAAAACCCGTCGCTGGCAACGCTTCTCTCGCCGTACATTGGCTATTTGGAAGCAGCAAAAATTGCCAAACAAGCCCAAAGCCAGTGCCGCTCTGTTAAAGAGATTGCCATTGAGAAGAAGCTTCTTAAACCTGAAGAGATTGAAAAAATTTTCAGCAGAAAAAACCTGCTTAATGAACAATAGACCACACTGCCTCTCAGAGACCTCCCCTCCCCTTATTTAAAGGGGCATTTTATCCTGCTAAGCCGTATCCGCTTACCGTTACTGTGGCGTCGGTTGAGGCAGAACTGGATTTAGCGTCTACGATCACAGACCAAACCACGTTTTGAGAGGGAGAAAGATGCAGCATTTCATCATCACTTAGCCAAACCGTGGAGCTATTCGAGAAAATCCTCTCCACTGTGGTAAACACGTTATCCACCAATTCAAACCTTATGCGGACAGTGATGGTTTCGCCTTGACTGAAGCTTCCTTGTACAGCAATTTTTGGTTTGAAAGTGACGATTTTCAATGGTTTTGGCACTATCGTGACGTTTGCGCCGTACTGGTTGCTCGCTCCCACTGGCACTGACAAGTTTTCTCTGTCAAAAACGCTGCCTACTCCGTAAATCCATTTGTTATGGGGATTGTGGATTCTTGCTGTCCAGTTGCCAAGGAAACTGACGCCGCCGTCAATTATGGGTGTTGCATCAGCCGTTTCAGTTATATCAATTGCAAAGAGCATGTTTGGAGAATCTGTAAAAGACTCAAACACTACGCCTATCAGTAGCGTCTGAGACATTGTGCCGCTCACCTTCAATCCTGTTATGTTTGTGTTACCGTTGTCGCCCATCCAGATTCGCACGTCCTGCAGTTGGCAGTCTGAGACTTCGGTAGCGTTTTCAACGTTGATGGCTACTGAATTGTCGTATTGATTGAAGAAACAACGGTTAATAATTGAACTTGCATATGACCCTGTAGCGTTACCTGTTGGCGTTCGGAAAGCAATGCCTTCGGTGCAGTTGATGAAGTGGCAGTTTTCAATTTTAGTGCCCTCACTCCAAGTGTCCGTGTTTACAAATTCAAGACCAACCAGGCAGTCTTGGAAAAGCATGTTTGAAATGGTTGCGCCAAACGAGTTTTCAATACGAACCGTGGCGTCCTTGATGGTTAATCCCGAAATCGACGGGTACTTTGAAGCAGTATAGTTGTCGCCTCGAACAATGATTTTGTAGCCTGCCCCATTTATCAATGCCCCTGCACCTTCGATTTTTACATCAAGTTTATTTGAAACTACAATGTCTTCGGTTAAAGTGAAGTTGTCGCTGTTAAGATAAACCGAACTGCCATGTGTTAGCGCGTAATTCAGGGCTATTGAAGCAGTTGCAAACCCGTGATGGATTTGGTTTGTTTGTGTGTTTCTGGCTTTGAATGTTTCGCCGTCTTGGGAAACAACAAAGTCGTAGCCTGAACTGTTTGTTGCCTCATTCAAAACGTTGCCTTGACTGAGAATCAGGTAAGTGTTAACCGCAGAAACAATTATTAAAACGACAAGAATTGCTGCAATTAGGCGTTTAGTTAAGGCTAATTTCATGGCGGCTTCATCGGGGGCTGGTTAGGTGTGGTTTGAGTATCATGTAGAAGGCTGATTGTTAATTAAATTTTATGATTTTAAGGCGTTTCAAGGTCTAAGCGGAAGATAAGTTGTTGTGTATAAGCTACAATAAATGTATTAATCATTTTTCACTTAAAATTTAGGTAAGGTGCTTTTTGAGTGGAATATCGCCGTTTTGGCAGTTTAGACTGGAATGTTTCAGCGTTAGGCTTTGGAACAATGAGACTGCCAATAATTGGAAAAGACCAATCAATGGTTAACATGCCTGAAACCCTCAAGCTCCTAAGATACGCTGTTGACCAAGGCGTAAATTATGTGGACACTGCTTACACGTATCACGACGGGTTAAGCGAAATAGCCGTCGGAAAAGCGTTAACGGGCAAATATAGAAACAGGGCAAAAATAGCCACCAAAATGCCAGTTTTCTACATAAAGTCAAAAAACGATTTGGACAAATTTTTTCTAGAGCAATTACAGCGGCTAAATAGGGATTTCATCGACTTTTACATGTTTCACAGCTTAACCAAAGATTTGTGGAAAAAAATTTTAGACCTTCAAATGCTAGAGTGGGCAGAACAAAAAATTGCTAAAGGAAAAATCGGCTATTTAGGCTTTAGTTTTCACGACGAATTTGAAGTTTTCAAAGAAATCATCGATGGCTATGACAATTGGACGCTAAGCCAAATCCAATACAACTATTTAGATGAAAACTACCAAGCAGGAAAACGTGGTCTTCAGTATGCTGCATCCAAAGGTCTAGCTGTCAGCATCATGGAACCTCTTGCAGGCGGCCTTTTAGCAGTTAATCCGCCAAGTGAAATTCAAGAGCAATGCTGGAACAAAGCCGAAAAAAAGCGGTCAGCCTCAGAGTGGGCGCTCAGTTGGGTTTGGAATCACCCCGAAGTCTCCGTTGCCCTAAGCGGAATGAACGCTGAGAAACAAGTTAAGGAAAATCTTCTTAGTGCTGGTCATTCAGCAGCAAACATGTTAACTTCAACAGAACTTGAGCTATTTTCTAAGGCAAGAGAACTTTTTCAGGAAGTCGGGTACATTGGCTGTACAGGCTGCCGCTACTGTGGGCACTGCCAACAAAACATTGACATCCCCTCAATACTTGCTTTGCTTAATGAATACTCCTCAAAACGGCGTTTTCCAGAAAAACAAGAGGAAATTAAAAAGAAATACGCTCAAACCATTGCTGTAAATCAAAGGGCAAGTCACTGCCTTCAATGTGGTCAATGTGAAGAGGTTTGTCCTCAGCATTTGCCTATAAGACGTCTTCTGTATGAAGCCTCTACAAGTCTTGAATAGCAAAAATCTTGACGGTGTGTGGTAACAGGAGGCTATAACTAGTCCTTATATAACAAGCTTAAAAATCATATTATGGATGCTGCTTTGTTGCGCAATCAGTTTTCTAAAGTAGACTTTCACGTGCCAAACGAAGGCAAAAACGTACTGGCCGCACATAAACCGCTCAGTTGGCTGCTTTTCTTACAACTGAAGAAGTGATGAGGTATTAAATGATAACGAAACAAGTCAACTTCCTCACGTTGGGGGGAATGATAAATGATTATTTTTGTCCATCAACCTGAGTATATACCATGGCTAGGTTTTTTCGATAAGATGGCTAGGTGTGATGTTTTTGTTGTCTACGATGATGCTCAATACGTTCACGGTGGTTACCAGAATCGAAACCGCATAAGAACACGTCAAGGCTGGAGATGGCTTACAGTACCCATTGTTCATAATCACCCCCAGCAAATCAAAGATGTACGCATATCTGGCACTCAATGGAGAAAAGAACACATGAGAATACTGTCACACAGCTACGATAAAGCACCGTTCTTTAGAGACTACTTCCCAGCGATAAAAGACGCATTAAGCTTTAATCATGAATTATTAATCGGATTAAATCTGCACCTTATCAAAATTTTAGCTGAAATTCTTGATATAAAAACCCGAATGATTCGTTCATCAGAGTTTCCATATCATGGTCAAGATAAAAATGAAAAGCTTATTTCAATGTGCAAATTTATGGGCGCAGACTATTATCTATCGGGCTCTGGAGGAAAAGCTTACGTTAACGAAAAAGCTTTCCAAAATGCAAACATAGAGATTCAATGGCACAGATACAATCATCCCAGCTATTTTCAAAACTTTGATGGCTTTCAACAATACATGTCAGTTTTAGACTTGCTTTTTAACGCTGGTCCACGCGCTAAA
>CAYMLF010000125.1:0-6546 GCA_964391275.1 uncultured Candidatus Bathyarchaeia archaeon | reverse complement strand
TGTAAACGAGGAGGTCTTGGAGGTTTGCGACTTCGGGGGTTTTGCCGCAGACGCCCATGACTGTGCAGCCTTGTCCTCTGGCTGTTTGTTCGCATTGGTAACAGAACATTTGGTTTTGACTCATAATACATCACTGAAAACAATATATGCAGGGTTTTGTAAATAGGTGTTGTCCCGAACAAATAAGGGATTTCATGCAAAGTGACTTTTGGACTGATTGTATTTCCGACTAAGTTAAAAGGATAGTACCCCAAATATAGGATTTAGAGCAATCATGAAAAGCCTTCAGCAAATCAAAAAACAGCTTGAGTCACTAAAACCTGCTCTGTACGAGAAATACCAAGTTGAAACAATAGGCGTTTTTGGTTCATACACACAGGGGGAGCAAACAAAGTCAAGTGACATTGATATCTTAGTTGAATTTGCTCCCAACGCCAGAATTGGTCTTTTGAAATATGTAGATTTAGAGCTTTTCTTAACTGAAAAGCTAGGAATTAAAGTTGATTTGGTAACGAAGGATGGCCTGAAGCCTTCCTTAAAGGATACAGTTCTAAACGAAGTTGTTTATGTATGAGCAAGCAGCTTAAAGTCTACTTTCTTGATATCTTAAGCGCAATTGAAGAAATCGAAGAATTCACAAAAAACCTTACCTTTGAAGAGTTCACAAAAAACAAAATGGCTATTCGAGCGGTAACAATGGATTTTGCAATAATTGGTGAAGCAACCAAACAAATACCTGAAGAAGCAAAAAGTAAGCATCCTGATATTCCTTGGAAGCAGATGGCTGGAATTAGGGATAAAATCATTCACGGGTATGCTTACATTAAACTAGCGGTTTTATGGGATGCAGTGAATCTAGATTTGCCAATTGTGAAGCCTCTAATTAAAGAGCTTCTAGAGAGCGAACTTGAGAAAAATTAACAAGCATGAAAACGTTTCTTAATGTGCCATGAAACGGCTTGGCGTCATAATACCTTCATCAAACACCACTGTCGAGAAAGAGTTTTCAGCAGCCCTTCACGGCTCAGAGGTTTCTCTGCATTACGCAAGAATCCCTCTAAAAGATGTAACCGTTAAAGCCCTTGAAGAGATGGAAAAGCAAAACGTGATTGCGGCGAAACTGTTGAAAGATGCGGCTGTGGATTTGGTTGTGTTTGCTTGCACTTCAGGCAGCCTCATCAAAGGATTAGGCTACGATTTGCGTATAGCCCAAGAAATCTCCAAAGCCGCAGGCTGCCCAGCCGTTGCAACTTCAAGCGCCGTAGTAGACGCCCTAAAAACGCTTAAAGCCAGAAAAATCGCTTTGGCAACACCCTACATCATGGAAGTCGCTGATAGGGAAGTTGAGTTTTTGCAGAAAAGCGGTTTTGAAGTAGTAAGCAATCAATCATTGGGTATTATGGAAAACTTGAAAATTGGCCAATTAACTCTACAAGACGCCCAAGACATAGCAAAACGGGCAAGCTCAAAACTTGCCGATGCAATTCTCGTCAGTTGCACAAATTTTAGAACCTTTGAAGCTTTGCCCTCTTTGGAGAGGCAACTTGCTAAGCCAGTGGTGAGTAGTAACTCTGCAACCCTCTGGACAGCTTTGAATGCTCTAAACGTAAGACCCAAATTAGGGCTTGGGAAACTGTTCAAAACCACGGCAACCGCCTAGAAAAACAGTAAAAACATCAGCAATCCCTAACCGTAAAAGCAGTATTGTCAACAAACGCTTGGCAGTGCAAGAATCTTGCTCAACAAACGCTAGACTATAAGTAGAGGAGGGGGTCTATCACGAGAGCAACAGACCTCTTCAACTTAGCATGCACAAGCTTAATGGAACGGTTTTATCATGCCGCGTTTCTCTTTAATACTTGCTTGCGCCGCAGCTAAACGCGCCACAGGAACCCTAAACGGGGAGCAGCTAACATAATCCAGATTTATTCGGTGGCAAAACTCAACCGAGGACGGCTCACCTCCATGCTCGCCACAGATGCCGATTTTCAGGTCAGGACGAGTTTTGCGTCCCCACTCCACCGTGATTGCCATCAAGCGTCCAACGCCTTTTACGTCAAGGATTTCAAAGGGGTTATCCTGAAGTATCTTGTGTTCAGTGTAGAAGGGCAAAAACTTGTTTTCAGCGTCTTCCCGCGAAAAGCTAAACGTTGCCTGAGTCAAGTCGTTGGTGCCGAAACTGAAGAATTCCGCCATCTGCGCCAAAGTGCCTGCACGCATGCAAGCTCGCACCACTTCGATCATGGTGCCCAGCGAGAACGGAACTGTGCTGCCTAACCGCTCCTTCATTCCGCGTTCAACCCGCATAATCAAGCTGTGCACGCGTTTAAGCTCTTGACTGGTGCAGACTTGAGGTATCATTATTTCCACATGCACTGGAACGGTTTCCTTTATCAACTCACCTGCAGCTTCCAAAATCGCTTCGACCTGCATTTCATAAATCTCAGGATACGTAATCCCCAGTCTGACTCCGCGGTGACCCAGCATAGGGTTAACTTCCCGCAAAAACCGAATCTTACGCAATGTGTCTTGTTTACGTTCAAGCTCTGCCGCCTGCAAATCCGCTATACTGCTAAGCATGTGTTCGCCTTCGGTAAGCATCGATTTTACTTGTTGGTTACCGTTTGGAAGAATTTCAGGGAGTTCACACACGTTTTTAATCGCTGCCTGACATTTCTTTAAAGTGTCAATTTCCCGTTCCAGCGTTTCCTCAGACGGCAAAAACTCGTGCAGCGGCGGGTCAAGCAGCCGAATAGTCACTGGCAAACCCTGCATAACATGCAGTATTTCCTTGAAATCCTTCTTTTGAAGCGGCATAAGCTGACGCAGATACGCTGAACGCTCCTCTAAAGAGTCCGCTAGAATCATTTCTTGAAAAAGCCCTATGCGGTCTGAAGCGTTAAACATGCGTTCAGTGCGGCATAAACCGATGCCTTCAGCGCCAAACTTGAGTGCCACCTCAGCATCAGCAGGCGTGTCCGCATTAGTCCGTATGCCAAGCCTTCGATACTCGTCTGACCACTGTAGAATTGTACTCATGTTTCCAGAGATTTCAGGCTCTACCATCGAAATTTGACCCAGCCAAACGTTGCCTGAAGTGCCGTCAATCGTAATTACGGTGCCAGAGTAGATTTTTTTGTCCCCTACAGTGGCTGTTTTATTTAAATTATCAATTTTGATGTCTCCAGCGCCTGAAACGCAGGGCTTACCCATTCCTCGGGCAACAACTGCAGCGTGACTAGTTTTTCCACCCACTGACGTTAAGATACCTTGAGATGCAAAGAAACCATGAATGTCTTCAGGTTTAGTTTGCTCTCGGACAAGAATTACTCTTTTGCCAGCTTTACCCTGCTTTTCCGCTTCATCAGCGTCAAAAACAGCTTCACCCCAAGCAGCGCCAGGAGATGCTCCAAGCCCAACCGCAATTGGCGACGCCGTGTTTTTGGGGTCAATTTGGCAGTACATTAACTGCGTTAACTGGTTGGGGTCAATTCTCAGCAGGGCTTCTTCTTTGGTGATTAAACCTTCCTGCGTCATCTCCACACTTGTTCGCATGGTTGCGGCAGCGTTCATTTTCGCTTTGCGCGTCTGAAGCATGTACAGTTTGCCTTCTTCAATAGTGAACTCCATATCCTGAGGTTCCTTGAAATGCCGCTCAAGCGTTTCCCGCACATCCATTAGGGCATGGTACATTTTTGGCATGGTCTGCCGCATTTCAGCAATCGGCTTTGGAGTTCGTATGCCAGCGACAATATCTTCTCCCTGTGCCCGGTCAAGATAATCGCCGAAGAGCACGTTTTCTCCTGTGCCTGGGTCTCGAGTAAACGCTACACCTGTAGCGGATTGCTCACCCATGTTTCCGAAAACCATTGCTTGCACGTTCGTCGCTGTTCCATCAGCAACTTGAGGTGTTATTTTGAATTCGCGGCGGTAATCGACTGCTCGCTTGCCGTTCCATGAAGCAAACACTGCCGCTATCGCCATAAAAAGCTGCTCATACACGTCTTGGGGAAGAGACTTGCCGTAATGCTCTCCAATGATGCCCTTGTAAATCATCACAAGTTCTTGCATGTCCTTTGCTGTTAAGTCTATGTCGTTTTTGACGTTTCGACCCTGCTTTAGTTTCTCCATTGCATCGTTAAAGTATTGACTGTCAAGGTTTAGCACTATTGAACCGAAAAGTGAGATAAATCGTCGATAAGAATCCCATGCAAACCGTTCATCTCCACTGCGTTTGATTAAACCCTTAACGGTTTCATCGTTTATTCCAAGATTTAGCACAGTATCCATCATTCCAGGCATAGAAACGGCTGCTCCACTGCGTACAGAAACCAGCAGCGGCAAATCCGCGTTTCCAAAGCCAAGCCCTATGGCTTTCTCCACTTGCTGCATTGCTTGGCGAACCTGCTCTGTTAACCCGTCTGGAAGCTGGAAGCCTTTCTTAAAATATTGCAAACACGCTTTAGTCGTGATTACAAAGCCAGGTGGAACAGGCAGTCCAATCTGGGTCATCTCGCAAAGTCCAGCGCCTTTACCGCCCAGCAACCGCTTGTTTTTTCCGTCGCCCTCGCTGAATAGGTAAACCCATTTTTCTGCTGGACGCTCAAAATCTAACTCTGATTCAACATAGCTCTGGCTGGTTTGACGATTCAAAAGGCAGTCCTCACGTTCATGCTAGCTTAACCGAGTACAAAAATAAAGTTATGTGACTTCAAAAAAGAGCCAACAAACAACTGCAAAACAAGGGCAGCTTGTTGTTGTCAGAGTAAACAACAAAGGCTGAAATATTGCATTGCCTCGTTTATGGTTGCTGTTGAGGCATTTTTTTGGCAGAGCCAAAACCAGTTCCTATTCTCCTTAAAAGAGTCATTCTTATCTCAGCCATCATAGGCTACGTAGCTTTGATTCTATACCTAATATTTTTTGTCGGAATATTCGACTTGTTTGAAACGCTTGGAAAAGTGAATCTGCTCGTTTACGCCTTGGCTCTTTCAAGTGTTGCTCTCTCAATTCTTTTTCATACACTTGTCTGGTTCAAACTGCTAAATTATTTGTCAATTAAGATTAGCTTTCGCCGAACACTCTCGCTTTACTGGGTTGGAATTTTTGTTGACAACCTTATTCCCGGCGGCTGGTCAGGCGACTTGTTTAAGGCTTTTTTGCTTTCTCGTGAACCCAATGTTGAAGGCGGCAAAGCCGTTGCATCCGTTGTGATAAAAAACATGTATGAAGCCATTTTTAATTTGGGAAATATGGTTTTGGGTTTGGTTTTGCTGTTGCTTAACTATAGTTTTGAAAGCTCTATTCTTTTTTCGATTGGAATGGTGATGGTTTTACTCACTTTGCCATTAGTCATTTTGCTTGTTATCAGTTTTAAGCCTGAAGGGGCAAAAAAAGTGGTCGCTGCCTTCATGCGTGGTATTTCCCGTTTAAGCCGAGACCGCTCGAACCTTAAAAAGTTTGAAGCCGAAATTGACAAGCTCTTAGACGATTACCACGAAGGAATGAAGAGCCTTCTGCAAAAACCTAAAATGCTAACCAAACCGTTGGTTTACTCGTTGTTTGCTTGGGGTTTTGAGGTGTTTACGCTTTTTCTGGTTTTTGCCGCCCTTGGCTTTGTTGTTATGCCTGACGAAGTGATTATTGTCCGCTCCATTGCAGGTAACATTGAGGCTCAAGGTTATGCTTTTGCAGGTTACGCCCAGATTGTAGCAACCGCGCTGTACACTACTCTTGGGATTCAGCAGGCACTTGCGGCTTCTGCCGCGTTACTGGGCGGCGTAGTTGTTTTTTGGTTGAAAACTGCTGTGGCATACATTGCCTTCCATTTTGTGGTTTTTGGGAATTATGCAAAGATGATTAACATTGATAGCACCGTGAAGGATGGTCAGGGGGCTAAAGAAGGCTTAATTGAGGATATTCTTACAAAAGATTTGCTTTCAAAAGAAAAATCCTCCGATAAAGGTTAACAACACTTATCTTGAAGCTTAACCATCACTCGTAGAAGCAGGTCAAAATCATGGGAAACCTCACTGTAGCCGTCTTGGGCAATTTGGGTTACGCAGGCAACTTGGGCAAAAAAGGCACCTCAACAGACATCACATTCTACAACCTCAAAAAAGGTGAAGACGCACTAACGTTCATTGAGCCTTCACGTTACCCCGAGCGGTTGGCGCCACTCTTTTACGCTGTTTCTCTGTCCAAAAAAGCCATAATAGTAGTTGATGAGGTAAACGCGACCTTAGGCGAATGCCTAGTTATGCTTCAATGCTCAGGAATAGAAAGCGGCTACATAGTGCTGCGAAACTATATCCCCAAAGAAAAAATTCAACCACTCATAAAAGGCACCAGCCTTGAAAACTTTGAAATAGTAAACGACGACCCAGTCTACCTGCGAGAGCAACTCCTCGCCGAAGCTGCAAAACAGAAACCAAGCGAACTTGCAGAGGGGCAGCAGGCTGTGGGCGCAGTGCCAGTGGATCATGCATTCAACGTCAAAGGCGTCGGAGTAGTGGTTCTCGGGCTTGTTGTTTACGGTTTTGTCGC
>CAYMLF010000124.1:0-6607 GCA_964391275.1 uncultured Candidatus Bathyarchaeia archaeon | reverse complement strand
TTTCCAAAAAATGCTTTAGCTTTTGCTACATCCTTTACAGGATAGACTAAAATTTGAACGTTACGTACCATAAAAAAATACCTCCATTAAATAGAAATAAAACGCAGTATAAAAAATTAAGCGTTGGTCGCTGTGGTCATGCTTGCCTCGGTTTTTAGGTGTCGATTTTTACTTCGTCAATATAAACCGTTGAAGCAGTGTTTGAGGAAGCATCAGAATAGCTAAATCCAACACGCGCAAAGTTTAGTGCTCTAGCATCGTTGTCTAGGTTGTATGCAGAGCAAACCAATGCCTCATCAACATAAAATTCTACCCAACCATCATTTGCCGTTCCCCGATAAACTCCAAGCCGCAAGTTATGCCAGTCAGGCGTGTAGACTGAACTTGAAACTTGATGGGTAAGAGTAGTTCCAGATGAAATATACCATATTGTCCAGTACAATGTTCCGCCTACCTGACGAACTCCAGCATAAGCTAACGCATCAGCCGACGAATACTGATTAAAACTTAAAACCCACTGGTCTTCAGAATCAGTGTTTGGAGGAGCATTAAACTGCACATAAGCACTCAGGTAAACGGGGTTTGTTGTAGAAATGCTCTTGTATACACCGCTCCAGCGATTATTAACACCCGAAGCTAAACTGCAGGTCAAATGGTAAACTCCTTGATGCGGATTAACCGTTGATACAGAGACGTCAGATTCTTGACCATCCCAAAGTGCCAAGTTACCAGATTCAAAATTATCCTCTAGAAAGTGGTCATTTGGAAGCTGCACAAAAGTTGCTGTAACAGATTTGTCGGCATTCATAGTCAAAGTTGCCGGATTAATTGAGCCTGTCAAATCTCCGCTCCAACCAACAAACTGGTAACCGTCGTTAGGTACCGCTGTCAAGGTCACTATTGAGCCTGAATCATACAGAGTTTGAGGAGGAATTTTAGTCACTGAACCGCCCCCAACTGTATGAACTGAAAGAGTGTATTGAGTTACAGGCGGTATCATCGAGGTGCCATCATCGATTACTACGTTGTCAATGTAGATGGTTGATGATGAACTTGAGGGCGCATCAGAATAACTAAAGCCTACACGTGCATAGTTAAGCGCTCTAGCGTCGTTATCTAGATTGCTGGCAGAACAAACTAAATTCCCATCAACGTAGAATTCAACCCAGCCATTATTTGCTGTTCCACGGAAAAGTGATAACTCCAAATTGTGCCAGCCTGAAGTGTAAACCGCACTGGATACTTGATAGGTGAGCCCTGTTCCTGAATAATACCAGATTGCCCAGTACAATGTTCCACTTTCTTGGCGAATTCCCGCGTAAGCTAGTGCGTTTGCAGCTGTGTTTTGTGTAAAAGCCAGTACCCATTGGTCCTCGTTATCAGTGTTTGGCGGAGCATTAAATCGGACATAGGCGTTAAGATGTATTGGGTTTGTCGGTGCGATGTGCTTGTAGACTCCCCGCCAGCCATTGTTTGCACCAGACGTGAGACTACAGGTTAAGTGATACGCACCTTGGTAGGGACTAGCCGTTGATATAGTGGTTCCTCCGTCTGCTCCATCCCATAAGGCTAAGCTGCCCGTTTCAAAGTCGTCTTTGAACAGGTGCTCGCTTGGCGTTTGTGTAAAGGTTGCGGTTACAGCTTTGTTACTATCCATAATTACGGTCGCAGGATTACTTGTTCCAGAAAGTGCGCCGCCCCAACCGCTAAAGCTCCAGTCAACTGCTGGTATAGCAGTTAAGGTTACCACAGTTCCAGAAGTGTAGGATACTTGGCTTGGACTCTTAGCCACTGAGCCACTTCCAACAGTGTTAATGCTCAAAGAATACTCAGATGGAGGGTTTTCAGTAAAGATAGCAGTCACCACTTTACTGCTACTCATTATAATGGTTGCTGGATTGGCATTCCCTGTTAAATCTCCACTCCAACCAGTAAAGCTCCAACCTAAAGCAGGAACCGCAGTAAGAGTAACGACTGCCCCAGAAGCATACGACGATGCGTCAGGATTTTTAGTCACTGAACCAGAGCCAACAGTATTAACGGTAAGTGAATAGCCAGTGCCAGAAACTATTGTTCGCGTCACAGTGTTTGCCGTAGCACCATCAACTTTTCCATCGTTGGGAGTAACTTGGCAACGCCATTGCTCTCCAACCGCAGTATCGGCGCTATTTATAGTGCTACTGCCACTGAGACCATCCTTAGTGTCGGCATACCTTTGAGCCACCATAGAAGCTGAAACCGCGAAGGGATAAAGCCTCACCTCATCTACTAACCCAAGAAAGTCTCTGCCTGAACCAAAAGCAATCTCGAAAGGACCATTAGTATTCCTAATATTGCCACTGTAACTTGCACCTAACAAACTGCTGACCTGCACTCCATCCACGTAAAGCCTCAGACCAACGCCTGACCTGTAACTACAGAAAACATGATGCCAATTATTAATGCCAGACGTAACATAATACGGACCCAACGTGTAAGTACTAGAGCTAGTTCCTATAATCCAAGTGAACTCTAAACGATTACCTGTGTTACGGTAATCAAGCCTGTAAGATGTGTCTCTATCATAGCGGTCAGTTTTCACAATCAACCGTTCAGTACTTGTCGTCGATGTCGCTTTAACCCAACACTCCAAAGACATCTCACTCCAAGAACCTCCACCATCATACCTGTTATTTGACTCCTCAACTCTTATGAAATCGTTTCCGTCAAAAGAGTAGGCTCCACCAACCTTTCCGTTAGGCGTCCAAGACGCGCCAAAAATAGACCCAAGAACGCCAAAGGCATAATCTTTAGTCTTAGCCAACGCGCTATACTCATCCTGAGGGTCAGTCCTTGTTTCAAATGGAAGGTTAAGGTTAGCTAGGGAAACGCCATTTTTCTGCCAATTATAAATGTTTATGACTTCATCGCCATCCGCATCGTAGGTTCCTTGGGGAGTAACAACAAGATTATCCAAAGTTGTACTTCCACTAAGAGAAGGCTGATTTTGTGTGGGTGCACTATTAACAGGAGATGGAGGATCAACAGGCGGAGGAGAAGTGACTGGTCGCTCATAAGCAATATACTCTGAAACACCGTTTCGCCTTTCACTATAAAACTGAACCTCACTTCTAGCGCGAGGGACTGATGCCCTTCCAGGGGTTTCAAAACAGTATATGGCCCCTCCCTGAGTTAAAACAAGAATCTCGTTTAAGCCACCATCATTCTTATCCAAATCTTGAACGACAGCATCAATAGCGCGATGACGCAAACCAGCATTCAAATACACTAGCTCATAGTTGCGATTATATACTTGAAGCGTACCCGCGTTGCCATTGTTAATGTGGTCAAAAGTCACAACTACCATATCCATCTGCCCATCGCCAGTTACTTCACCAAAAGTGGGTCCCTTCCAAGAGCGCCCACCAGCTATGGTTGTGTCAATCTTTGCATCCAAGGTCCAAGACCACAAGTCAAAAACAGTAACAAAATCATAGCGTGACTCAAACCCGTCACCGCTAACTATCTCTAGATTGCCATCACCGTCAAAATCAAAAATCGACGATTGATAATGGTTACGCCTCTCGCTGTGTGAACCCATAAGAACGGTGCCAGCATAATTCGTTAGAGGACGACCATTAGAGGAATTTAAAACGCAGACACTTCTGCTCAAATCAGTAGTTACAACATCTAATATGCCATCTCTGTTAACGTCAGCCAACATCGGTATGTTACTGCTAGCACCCCAGTGATAAACCTGCCAACGCACCTCCAAAGTGTCAGCCCAAAAAGAAACAATACCCCTGCCCCAACTGCCATCACCAAAATAGACATCTCGCTCGTTCATATACAACTCGATTCTTCCATCATTATCTGTGTCACAAAGGGATAGACCGCCCGCACAGGGATGCCAAACAGTCACACGGTCACGTTCAACCACTCTACTTGTAGAAGGATTCCATTCATAACGGATGACTTTGCCGTTTATAGGTTCAACTCCTTCATAACCCATTATACCGATGAATAAATCAGGGTACCCGTCGTTATCAACATCTCCCGAAACTGGGCTAGAATCAATCCTGCCTCCTCCAACATTAGTAACGGAAAACATTGTATTGCCATTTTCCGCATGAAGAATGTACAAACCCGCAGGTTGCTGAAGGGGAACAACAATTTCAAGGTCACCATTGTTATCCATGTCAACCATATGAATTTGGCAAGTGTCCCCAATGTTATTTATCGTCCTTGTCCAGATCCGTTCTCCTGTTCGACCGTTAAGGCAAGTGACTCTTCCACCCGAATTGGGCGCAACTGGACCTCCTGCATGAAAAACCTCTTCTCCAGGGATATCTGACCTTACATCGGCAGTAAGAAGGCCTTCTCCTCCACCAGCCACATAACCTACCCACTTACGTGTAAGCGAGGTGGGAGCGGCTGAAGTCCTTCCAAAGAAGCTGAAAGGCAAAATCAAAGACACTATTAATATAACTAAAACTATACCGCTTGCGCGTTTATTTTTCTTCCAAAAAAACAAGCTGATGCACCCCTAAAAATCGATTAAGAGGTTTATCCAACTTATTCCTTAAAAACTATTGTTGCTGTAGCTAGTCAATCACTTATCGATTAGCAATTCAAACCCTTAAAAGCAGACCGCTCAAAAAGAAGTGTGTGTTTACCTAAAACTTATTTTTTCAGTGCCGCTTGGCAACACGTTAATTTCTCCTGTTTTCCCCAGACGCAACTGCAGTTCCCCTTTATAGGCATAAACCGAGACGTTCTTAAGCTGCAATGTATCGCCAACGCTTACAGAGTTCACTTGGTCACCCCAGAGGCAAAGCTTAATTTTCCCTGTTTTATCCGCTACCCAAGTGTTAGCCAACAAAACATTGTTTCCGTAGCGTGTGCGAACTGAAATTGGCTTTGACATCTCCATCATTCGAACTTCAATGTCAACCTTTTTCATTCCATGACGCAAATCCTCAACCTTAATCAAAGTGTTGTTTGAGAGATTCTGTTTTGCGATTTGACTACGAACTTTGTCAGTATCCATCCAACGTTCAAACGCGATGTTTTCCTGAAAAAGGAAACTTTCCTCAACCCTGAACTGCACCACAACTTGGGATGCCTTGGTTATCAAAAAAACGGCTGCACCACTAAAAGTGCCCCTGTACTCAACCAGCAGCTTTCCACATTTAGATTCACCTTTTTTTCTAGCGGAAATTAAAGCTCCAAAAAGGTCAGCCAGATACACCTGATACTTAACTGAAAGGAACGCGAGATGCTCAATTATGTTTGGACTCTTATCTCTCAATGCTACACCCACAATTACTTGAAGATTCCTAAGTAATTCAAATTTTACTTAGGGGAATATCGTTCAAAGTATCAACAAGTATAATTAAGCTTGCTTATAGGTATTGCAAACCAAAAAACACTTTTTTCCCATGAAAACAAACAAGAAAATAAAAAAATAACAAAAAAAGGGTTAAGCCCTTAAATCATTCGCTTAACAAGGTCGTTGATTGCTTCGCCCCGGTAACCGGCTTCGCCGCCTTGACGGAAGCTTTTCTTTGTATTGCCCTTGTAGCCTTTTGTTGGCGGATGCAACTTGAACAGTGGAACCATAAAAGGTAGTTTACCATGTTCTACTTTGCCGGCAACTAGAGCCTCTGCAAGTTCCTCAAAGCTTTTGTAACCAATCTTCTCCAAGTATTCTGAGTCAAGTTTCTTGTCGCCTATGACGCGTGCACGTTTCTGAAGCATTGCAGCCACGGTTTCTTTAGTGACCTCGCCCCAAGTGACATAGTTGTTGACGCGCTGAAGCATACCTTTGTATGATGGACGATCATCAATCAAGATTGCATGGTTAGTGTGGTCTAAGCGAAGCAGAGACAGCGTTTCCCGTGCTTCCTTCATAGCGTTGACAGTTCCGCGGACGCGGACAACAGCGATTGTTTTGTATTGCTCTGTTTTTTGTGCCATTTTACTTCACCCAATCTGCCGTAGTAATCAAATTATATGTTTTGCGTAAGCCGTCAAAGATCGCCATCGCGTAAGAAGGAACTGTTCTTGTTGAACCGAAACTTCTCATCCAAAGGTCTTTAACGCCGGCTAAGCCGAAGATGACTTTTGCAACTTCGCTTGAAACTAAGCCTAAACCTCTTGGACCTGGAATAATCATCACTCGAACACCACCACATTTACCTTCAACTTGGAAAGGCACTGAATGCTGCTGACCACAACCGCACTCCCAACTTCCACATCCACGTTTAATTGGAACAATGTTTAAACGCGCGTTTGCAGCGGCTTTCTCGATGGCGTTGCGCACTTGACCAGCTTTCCCGTTGCCCAAGCCAACATATCCGTCTTTGTTTCCCACGGCAACAATGGCTTTGAAACGTGATTTTTCGCCAGCGTCAGTTTGCTTCTGAACCAAATTAACGTTAATAACTTCCTCCTGCAAATCTGGAAGCAAGGCATCAACTATCTGCGGCTCAGAAATCTTTATACCACTTAAGAAGACGTCTTCAATAGTTGTTAATTTGCCTTCTTGAATCATTTTTCCAAGACGAGTCCTTGGAACCCACTCTTCAAGATTAACTCCGCGTTTATCTCTATCGTCTCTTCGTTC
>CAYMLF010000123.1:0-6768 GCA_964391275.1 uncultured Candidatus Bathyarchaeia archaeon | reverse complement strand
AACTACCGTTGCTCCTTGTTCAACGCCTGCTTGTGACTGGCTGGATATAGTGCTGGTTTGGTTTCCTGCGTCTTTTATTGTTTTTACTAGGTTTATGGATGATTCTGCTGCTACTTTGGATTGTCCTGCTAGTCCTTTTACTGCGTCGGCGACTACTGCGAAGCCTCTTCCTGCTTCTCCTGCTCGTGCTGCTTCGATTGCTGCGTTTAATGCTAGCATGTTTGTTTGCCCTGCGATGTCTGAAACTGAATTTGCCATCTGCCCAACTTGATCAATCTGTGTAACCATCGAAGAAACTGCGTCCGTAACTTTGGTCATGTTTGATTTAATGTTGTCTAGTACTTGAAGCCCTTGTTGGCTTTTCTCGTTGGCTTCTTTAGATTTCTTTAATGCGTCTTGTGTTGTCTTGGACGTTTCTTGAGCAATCACGCCTGCTTGATCCATTACCTTCTTTAGCGCTTCAGTACTCTTTGCAGCGTTCTGTGAGAGATCCGCTAATTTTTGAGCGCCTGCTGAAGTTTGCTGTGACGCTGTGCTAACCTGTTGCATACCAATAGCCATTTGATTAGAAACATTGGCGGCTTGTCTGCCCATTTCTACTACTTTGCCGACTGCTTTTGTTGCGCCGTCTGCTTGGCTGTAAACTTTGCTGGCAACTTCACCTACGTTTTTAGCTGCGCCGGAAACTTTGACGATTGTTTCTGTAGTGTCTTTGGCTAATTTTGAAACTTCGTTTGCTGATTTCTCAACAGTTCCTGTTAGTTCCGACATTTTTTTACAGTTTTTTATTGTGACTTCGTTGTTTGCGACTATGTCTTGTGCGGCTTTGATTGCATCTTCGAGGGCTACTATTTGGGCTTTTACTAGCTCGCGGTTTTCTGCTGTTAATCGTTTGTTTTCTTTTTCTAATTTTTCAATTGTGAGCTTGTATTCGCTAATTTTTTTCTGTTCTGCTTCATCAGTAGTCATCTTTTTTAACTCCAGATTGTTTTAGGGTTGTATCTTGATATTTTGGTATATTAATAAATTATGAAGTCTGAATCCAAGTCAGAGTCGGACTTGAATTCTGGCTTCATAAACCATTTTAATACAAAAAGCCAATCTCCAAGAAGCAACAAGCATTCAAACGGAAAACAAAACATATGAGCATACAAAAACTCGCAAACCCAGCACCACTAGGCTTACTAGGCTTCGGATTAACAACTGTCCTACTAAACTTGCACAATGCAGGCTTATTCTCGCTTGACACAATGATTCTAGCTATGGGAATAGCATACGGTGGCATGGCACAGGTTATCGTTGGCATAATGGAGTACCGCAAAGGCAACACCTTCGGAACCGTAGCCTTTACTTCCTACGGATTCTTCTGGCTATCACTTGTTCTACTGCTACTCCTGCCTAAAATGGCATTCTTCAACGGACTTTCAATACCTTCAGAGACATCAATGGCTGCCTTCTTCTTAATGTGGGGCTTCTTTTCATTTGCAATGTTCTTTGGAACACTCAAATCAAACAGAACCCTGCAGTTTGTATTCTTCAGCCTAGTTATACTGTTTGTGATGCTGGGAATTAGGGAATTAACTGGAAACCCACTGCTGTTCGGCAACGTTACCTTTAACACCATTGTTGGCATTGAAGGCGTAATCTGCGGCGCAAGCGCAATTTATCTCGCTGTAGCTGAAGTAATCAACGAAGTTCACGGAAGATCAATTCTACCTCTTTTCCTCAAAAAATAAATCCTTTTTTCTCTTTATTTTTCCCATTAAAATATTAAAAAATGATAACTTTAAATTTTAGATGTTAGCGAAGGTCTGCCTCTTTTCTGTGCTATTATCGATCTGATTTCAATTATAATGACCGCGCATGCAGGTAGAACAAGCAGCAGCAGAAAGCCAATGGGTGTTCTAACAAAAGAACCCAGATAACCAATAAAGGGTACAGTTAAAACCACTGAACCGACCACGTCTCTGTTATTAACTGTTTTAATGTCTGCTTCCTCATTGGCGTCTCCTTGAGTTACAAAACCTGACTCTTTAACTTCTATTATCCTATGAGTGACAAGCATTGTATCTGAAGCACGGTAACAAATGACATCTCCTGATTTGAGATTTGCAATGTCAACAGGCTTAATCAATACTATACTGCCAACTGGAATTGCGGGTTCCATACTCCCACTTAAAACGGGTTCAAACCGTGTGTCGCCACCTAAAAAGGTTGGTCTGTAAATTACACAAGCTAAAATTGCTAAAGTTGTCAAGCAAATAAGTAAACCGATTTTAAACATTTTTTTGTTGTCATAGTGTTAACCTCAAAAAAATGGTTGGTTGACTTTGCTTCGGTTAACATTTTATTGGGTTAACGCGAAGGTCAAGTCTAATGTGAAGCTATCGCTTTGTGCTTGGTTGTCTATTGGCGTGTTCCACCAATCGAAGAGAGCAACAATGTTTACGCTGCCGCCGGCTGCAATTTGTTGATTCAGGTCAAAGCTTGTTGGCAGTGTGTTCACTTTTCCGTTAAAGAACACGTTCTCGCCTGCACTGATCCAGCCGTCTTTGTTTGTGTCGATGAACAGTCTTAGATTAATGACTGAGCTTAACTCTCCTTTTGCATCGGTAGTGTCGCCTGCTTCAATTTCAGGGTCTATTCTGCCGTTTTCGGCATCGGTTAAAACAACCTCTGAAATTCTCAGGGTGCCTTTTAGGCTGCCTGCATTGCTGAGTACAAAGGTGTTTTTAGGTTGATTTCCTGGCCTCATATTTGAGAGGTCAAAAGCTACTACGTTTGTGTCTACGCCGTTGATTTTTAGATCAAGCGTGCCAGCGGTGAAACTGTTGCCAACGCTTGTTTCTGTATCGCCAAAAGCGGCGTATGTTCCGATTCCTACTGCGGAAGCCATTAAAGCTATCATTACGATGCTTCCTAAGATTTTTGTATTTGCTAACATTTTTTTTCTCCTTCCTCTTCATCTTTTTTGAAGATTAACTGGTTTCTTAAAGATGGAAAAAACTGATTTAAACAAGCCTTCAAAGTGAAAAATATTTCCAGTATGGAATGTTACTATATGAGAATTAATATATCAGAATAGAATTAGGAGGCGCCGGGAATGGGATTCGAACCCATGCGGACCGGATGATCCACGGGCTCTCAAGGCCCGCGCGTTAACCACTCTGCCATCCCGGCAATGGTTTAAGAGTAATTTGTCTTCTGGTTTATTTCTGTTTTGTGTGTTATATTGACATGCTTGGAAGCATTTGTTTTTTTATGCTGTTTATTGACTGCAAGAGGTGTTCCAATAAGTAGTACATACCTTTTTTTATCCAAGTTTTCTCTTTGAATTAAATTATTGGGTAAACCAAATAAGTCTCAAAACCATTTGGCGTTCTATGGCAAAAACAGTTAATGTGTCTATAAGCAAAGACTTGCTAGACACTATTTTCGAAAGCGCAAAAACCCTCTATCCCAGAGAAACGGTACTGCTGTTAAGGGGCAAAAAGAAAAAGGACACCATAGAGATCACTGACTTGTTGGTTCCGCCTTTTGCAACTTATGGGGTTGGTTTTGCCAATACTCCGCTTCACATGTTGCCTATGGATTTTTCTTTGGTAGGCATGGTTCATTCGCATCCTTCAGGAGACAAATCAGCGTCTGATGTTGATTTTAACCACTTTTTCGGTAGAGTAATGATGATTGTAGGGTACCCCTATGAAAGCCAGCAAGACGTAGTTGCCTACAACTGTTATGGTGAAAAACTAACGGTTCTAGTAAATGCTTAATCTGCTCAATCTTATGTATTTGACTGCTTGAATGCCTCGATGAATTCTAGAGCGAAGCGGTCAGCGTTTTTCTCTGTGCCTCTGTGCACTTTATCAACCGATTTGCTTCGCAAATGATGGTAGTATTCGTGTAAAACGACAAAGGGGTTGAACAGCATGTCACTGTTTAATAATGAGATGGTTTCAGTTTTTGCTGAGTAGCATCCAAAAATCTTGTTTTTATGTCCTTTAGGTAGACCAACCTTGATTTTTGGGGTTCCAACCCTGTAATTGTCAGATAGAAGTGTCAAAGCATCCTCTGTTTTGCCGTCGAGAATAAGCAATACGATTTTGGCTTTGAAGTTCTTTTGGGTGTTTTCCAAACGGGTTATCACCATTAGCTCTAGTCAACCTTACTGCTCTAATAGTAATCAGTTTTTTGTTATGCGCAGTAAAAGCAACTGAGAAATCAGTTTTCCTCTATGTCTGCTATTAATAGTTTCTGCTCTTGTACATGAAAGAATCGAAAACAGTTATATACCAATTGGCTACTTTTTTTGATTATCAAATCTTTAAGGAGATATAGAGGAAAAATGAGTATATTAAAAAACAGAAGACTTTATGCAACAATCGCTGTACTAATGGTATTATCATTTGCGGTCTCAATGCTTGGTTCTCCTACTGCTTTTGCGCAATCAAAAAACACGACATATCCATTCGTTGACGCTATTCCAAACCCAGTCGGTGTTAATCAAAGGACTCTAATTAACTTCGGATTGCTAAACTATCTGAACGTTGACGGTGACGGATGGAACGTTACTTTAACCATCACAAAACCAGACAACACAACCGAAAAAGTTGGTCCATTAATGACTTGGTCTACTGGAACCGTTGGTCACTACTTTACTCCAGACACAGTTGGCACATACTATCTCGAATGCAGTTTTGACGAGGTTGAATACAGAAACGTTACGTACGCCGCAAGCAAGACTGAAAAACTAGCACTTATTGTTCAAGAAGACCCTGTACCAGTGTATCCAGGACATGCACTTCCATCTGAATACTGGACACGACCAATTGACTCTCAACTACGTGAATGGTTCTCAATTGCAGGCAGTTGGGTTGCTATTCCACAAAACCTAATTGCTCCCTACAATGATGGACCTGAAAGTGCACACATTCTTTGGACACGCCCAATCGGTGATACAATGGGCGGATTAGCAGGCGGCGATACAGGTCAAGCTGGTTATCAACATGGTGACGCATATGAAGGCAAATGGTCTGGCTCAGTAATTATCGGCGGAATTCTCTACTACAACAAGTATATGACAGGTTTCACTTTCAATTCACCACAACAAGAAATCGTTGCAGTTGACCTACACACAGGCGAAACAGTCTGGTCTAAAAACATACCAGTCGGAAACGGACGTATTTCTACTGGTCAAGTTTTAATGTGGGATAGTTTAAACAACCGCGGTGCATTCTCATACATTTGGGTAGTCAGCGGCAGCAACTGGTATGCACTTGATGCTTTAACTGGCGACTTGAAATACAACATGACTAATGTTCCAGGCGGTACAAACTATCGCGGTCCAAACGGTGAAATTCTAAAATACCAAATCGTTAACCAAGGCAATTCTTCAAACCCTGACTACAGATTACTCCGGTGGAACTCAAGCTATGTCGTTAACAAAGGAAAAGTCGGCATGGCAGAAAGCTGGGGTAGCCAAGTTCAAGGCGTAAGCTTCAATGCAGCAGAACGAGGATATGACCTAAACGTTTCAATACCCTTCTACAACCAAGCAACAACATCATTACCAGGCAACACAACTATCCAAATGGCATTCGTTGACGACCGAGTAATTCTTGCAAGTGTTACAGCAACTAAAGTTCAAATGTGGGCTTTGAGCTTAGCAAAAGGCCATGAAGGTGCACTTTTATTCAACACTCAATGGACTCCACCAGCAGAATGGGAAGAGGGTAACATTACCTTAACCAGCATCGGTCAAGCAGGCTGGTGCGCTTGGAGCCAAGCGGACATGGTTGGTGTATACTTTACTAAAGAAAACCTAAAACACTATGCTTTCAGCCTTGAAGACGGTAGCTTCCTGTGGGAAACTGAACCACAAATCTATGCAGACGCATGGAGTGACACTGTCTTAGCAACTTTCGGTCCAGACCGAATCATTGCATACAACACACTCTATTCAGCAACAGTCGGCGGTATCGTCTATGCATATAACATTACAACAGGCGACCTGAAATGGACTTACAACGCAACAGACCCATTCCACGAATCATACATTAGCAACAACTGGTGGATTATGCCACTGTTTGTTACAGACGGTAAAATCTACTTCGGCCACCTTGAACACTCAGCGCTTGAACCTAAACCAAGAGGTGCACCATTCTTTGCTCTAGATGCAGAAACTGGCGACCTCGTTTTCAGAGCTGATGGTTTATTCCGTCAAAGCCGCTGGGGTGGACGCGCAATCATCGGTGACAGCATCATCGCAACACAAGACACCTATGACCAACGAGTATATGCAATCGGTAAGGGTCCAAGCTCAATGACCGTGACAGCACCAGACGTTGGAGTTCCAGCAAACACACCAGTCCTTATCAAAGGAACCGTTATGGATGTTTCACCTGGCACAAGAGACACTGCAATTACTCTACGCTTCCCCAATGGTGTTCCAGCAGTTTCTGACGAAAGCATGGGCAACTGGATGAAATATGTCTACAAGCAATTCGAGCAGCCAATGGACACAACAGGTGTTACAGTAAAAATCGACGCAATTAATCCAGACGGTGAATACGTTAATCTGGGTACTACAACAAGCGACGCAAGCGGCAGATTCGCATTCGAATACACACCATCAACAGCAGGCAAATACATTATCTACGCAACATTCGAAGGCAGTGCAAGCTACTACGGTTCAGTCGCTCAAAACGAAATGACCGTGATGCAAGCAGCAGAGCCAACTCAAACACCGCCAATCTCAATGCCACCATA
>CAYMLF010000122.1:0-6794 GCA_964391275.1 uncultured Candidatus Bathyarchaeia archaeon | reverse complement strand
AAGATTTTAAGGGAAACCGCCTTTTCATTGGGAGCAAGAGAGTGATTGTTTTGAAGTATGTGGACTTTGTTGATTCAACGTATAAACCTAAAGAAACCGATTTACTCTGCACCTTCTACGTCGAGCCCGAGGGGATTAGCGTTAAAGAGGCTGCAGGTGGAATCGCTGCTGAAAGCTCTGTTGGCACTTGGACAGAGCTCACAACGGTTCAGCCTTACGTTTTAGGGTTGGCTGCGCACGTGTACAGTTTGCAGGGCAACGTTGCCAAAATCGCTTACCCAATCGAACTTTTTGAAGAAGGCAATATGCCAAACATTCTCAGCAGTATTGCTGGAAACGTGTTTGGGCTCAAAGCGCTGAAAAATCTACGGCTGGTAGACATCCATTTTCCAAAGGCGTTAATCAACGGCTTTAAAGGTCCAGCATATGGCATCGAGGGCATCCGTGAACTGCTAAAAGTTCCAAAACGCCCACTTGTCGGAACAATAATTAAGCCTAAGCTGGGTTTGAAAACAGTTGACCACGCCAAGGTGGCTTATGAGGCTTGGGCTGGCGGCTGCGACGTAGTAAAAGATGATGAAAACCTAAGTAGCCAAGCGTTTAATCCGTTTGAAGAGCGGTTAACACAGACGTTGGAGAGCCGTGATAGCGCGCAGGAAGAGACAGGTGAACGCAAAGTTTACATGATAAACATCACTGGTGAAACAAATACTTTGCTTAAGCGTGCTCAAGCCGTTGTTGACCAAGGAGGCGAATATGTTATGGTTGACATTTTAACCTGTGGCTGGTCGGCGCTGCAGACGTTGCGTGACCAAGGCTTCAAACTGGTCATTCACGCTCACAGGGCTGGTCATGCGGCTTTCACGAAGAATCCATTGCACGGCATCGCCATGAAGCCCATCGCAACGGTTGCGCGGATAATCGGTGTTGATCAACTGCACGTTGGTACAGTGGTTGGGAAAATGTCTGAAACACGCGAGGAAGTGGTCGAGAACATTGAAGCCTGCAAAACTGAAATGTCTGGCGTTAAGCCTATTTTGCCTGTTGCCAGCGGCGGATTGCATCCAAAACTTGTGCCAGCGTTGCTTGAAACCTTCGGTAATGATGTTGTGCTTCAGGCTGGCGGCGGAATTCATGGCAACCCGTTAGGCACAATAGCAGGTGCAAAAGCGATGCGCCAAGCAGTTGATGCTGTACTGGAGGGCAAAACACTTGAAGAGTACGCTCAAGCTCATAAGGAGCTTAAGGCTGCATTGGAAACATGGAAAGCCTAAGCAAACTCTTCGTCGTTAGCCATCGTAAAACATTTTCTTTTTCTAAGACTCAGTTAATTGAGGAATAATTTTTTCTTTGTAAAACTTGAAAAACCCTTCCTGGTTAAATCCAATATTGTGTATTGAAATTTTTTTGAAGCCTGCATCAATATATTTTTGAATGGCTTCCAAATGCTTTTTCGGGTCAGGACCGCAAGCAACTTGCTCTGCCACTTTTTCTTCGGTGACTAAAGAAGCCGTTGCCTCAAAATACTGTGGAATCGATAATTCGCGGTTAAGGTCACCTGGGATTGCTGGAATGGGCCATTGTTTGTGCGCTGTTTTTCTTGCTTTAGCTTCATCCTCGTCATAGCAGACGGTTACTTGACAGTAACATGGTAAACCGTTGTTTTTGCCGCCTTCACGAAACTTTTCAATAAGTGAGGCGTCTGGGGTTGTGCTGATTAATCCGTCCCCGATTTTGCCAGCAAGAGATGCCATCTTTGGGCCTTCAGCCGCGACAAACACGGGAATTGGTTTTTCAGGCAATGTGTAAATTCGCGCGTTTTCTACGACGTAAAAGTTGCCGTAGTAATTTGTGTTTTTCCCCTTCCAAAGTTCACGAATTACCTCTAATGCTTCTTCAAGCATTGCGCTTCGAACCTCATGAGAAGACCAACATGTGCCTAGTATGTGCTCGTTGAGGTTTTCACCTGTGCCGACGCCTAAGAAAAATCGGTCTGGAAGCAGAGAGGCGGATGTGGCGGCTGCTTGCGCAATAATTGCTGGATGAATGCGCATTGTTGGGCATGTGACTGCTGTGCCTAACATAATTTTTTTGGTTACTTGCGAAATTGCGCCTATCGTGCTCCATACAAACGGGCTTTGTCCTTGGGCGTCTAGCCATGGATGGTAATGGTCTGAGATTGTTGCAAAAGTAAAGTTTGCCTGCTCAGCCAACTGAGCGAATTTTACAAGCTCGATAGGCACATGTTCTTCGCTCATCAAGGAATAGCCTATCTCTATTTTTTCCGAATCAACATTGCCCAATTTAACATGCGCCATAAAATCGCCTAACCACTATTAGGGCACCAGTTATTGGTATAAAAAAGATAGTTAATGTATGTCCACAGTCACATATGAGAGCAAACGCACTAATTGTCGAAGTAGTGGTTATGTGTATGCAATCACAAAATTATATTAGCGCGGCTAGGCTTGTTTAGCATACTCAATTTTAGGATGTGAATTTTGGATGAAGTTCTTGATGAAGATTGCAGTAGCAGTTTTTGTGCTATCTCTGTTTTCGTTGATTTCAGTAGTTAACGCGCAAGATTTGACCCCTGACAATACTGCTAGTCCAACTTCAGTGAATTTGAACTCTGTTTACACTGTTAATAATCAGACTGGAACAAGCAGTAGCTTAACTAATCTTGACGCTTGGGCTGTCGGCGATGGAGGAACAATTATACGTTGGAATGGCAGTCGATGGTCAACGGTTAATAGCGTAACAACTATGAACCTGTATTCTGTCGTCTTGGCTGACACGTATGACGGTTGGGCGGTCGGTGGATCAGCAAACACAGGGGTTATTCTACGCTGGAACGGCACATGGAGCGTATGGAACAAAATAAGCTTTGGCAACAACAACGGCGCTTCTGACTCGATAAATGCAACCTTGTATTCAGTTACTATTGATTCTTCAGGCGATAGCGGTTGGGCTGTAGGAGCAAACGGTATCTCGCTTTACTGGAACGGTAGCGTTTGGAATGGACAAGCCAGCATGACTAGCAACACTCTGCGCGGTGTAGCAATGATTCATGGTTCCAACCTTGCTTGGGCAGTAGGTGACGGAGGCGTGATTTTCCGTTGGAATGGCAATTCATGGTCTTCGATGACGAGTCCCACAACAACAAATCTTAATTCGATTGTCATGATTGACGACTCCAGCGGTTGGGCTGTTGGCGGCAGCGGTAACAGCGGAATAATTTTGAATCTTAACGGTTCAATATGGAACACTTGGAATAGAATTAACTTTGGAGGAGCGGTTAATCCAACTTATGGGTATGTTACTGATGTTATCAATAACACGTTGAACTCAGTAAGTATGGACACTGCGTCAAGCGCTTGGGCTGTCGGCGGCAATGGGCTTGCTTTACGTTGGGACGGAGTCGAATGGAGAGAACAAGATAGCTTGGTCAATAATAATTTGCGAAGTGTTTCGATGCTTCATGGCACATCGGATTCAAATAATCAGGCATGGGCAGTGGGTGAAGGCGGAAAGATTTTGGCATGGTCTGGAGCACATTGGATTCCCGAGTTTCCAGTAATGGCTATCCCAATACTGCTAGGTCTGGTTGCGTTTGCAGCGCTTATTGCTAAAATGCGAACAAGCAAAAAGACGCCAAGCACTCCCCTTTTTTATTAATCACCCATGTTTTCACCCGCAAAATCAGTGAGCATTGGTTACTGTGAGGCTTTTGTTTTGTAGCTTCAGTAGTTATTCATGTACAGTCACAAAATTATATTAGCGTGGTTTCTCTGTAAACAATGATTAAGTTTTAGGCAGGTGAAAAATAGGTATGAAATTTTCATGCAAAATAGCTTTGGTACTGTTTGTGGCGTCTTTACTCACTGCTGGCTCTGTCGTGTACGGGCAAATAACAGGCGACAATACAACAAGTCCAACGACATCAAATCTGAATGCTGTTGGCATTGATTCGAGCAATGCTACTTCAACCTCTACTTTAACTAGTCAAGCAGCGATGGCTGTCGGCGATGGAGGTGTCATAATAAGCTGGAACGGTTCCCGCTGGTCAACTGTAAACAGTAACACGTCAATGAACCTGTATTCGATTGTTGTGGTTGACTCTTCAAATGCTTGGGCAGTTGGCGGTGACGAGAATAGCGGAGTGATATTGCGGTATAATGGTACCTGGACGGTTTGGAATATTACTAACCCGATTAATGCAACCTTGTATGGAGTGACAGTTAGGGCAGATGGCTCTGCAGGTTGGATTGTGGGCGCTAACGGTGTCAACTTGATGTGGGATGGGTCACAATGGATACCAAAGGCTAACGCGACAAATAATCACTTGCGAAGCGTTGCCATGGTTCACGGTTCAAGTAATGCGTGGGCTGTTGGCGATGACGGCACAATTGTGATGTGGAACGGAAGCAACTGGACAAACATGACAAGCCACTCAACAGCGGACTTGAAGGGCATTGTTATGGTAAATTCTTCGTCGGGATGGGCTGTCGGAGGGAACAATAGCAACGGGGTTATCATGAATCTTAACGGCACGACATGGAGCCTTTGGAATAAGACAACTTTTGGAGGCGGAGGGACAGAAGATAAAATCAATGCTACTCTTCACTCGGTAACCATGGATACTGCAAACAGTGCGTGGGCTTGCGGTGCAGAAGGTACAGTGTTGTACTGGACTGGAACTGAATGGGCTGGACAAACTAACGTGATGGGAACAGACACTTTGCATGGTATAGCAATGGTTCATGGTGCAGCAGAGGGATCAAGTAATGCGTGGGCTGTGGGTGAAGGCGGCAAAATCCTTGCGTGGACAGGAACTTCATGGATACCTGAGTTTTCAATTTTGATGATACCTCTACTGCTTAGTATATTCGCTTTGGCAGCAGTCTTTGGCAAGTCAAAATTTGGCAGAAAAATCCCAATGCATTAAAAATGCATCCTTCTTTTTTAACCAACCGATGTTATATTTTTTTAGTGAGTAGTTTATGGGTTTTTTTGAAAAACAATTAACTGTGTGGAGAGTAAGCCTTCCTTTTCGCTTGCTTGCATCAGCGTTGACTGTTTTATGCGCAAAACTGCTTGCAAGCCTAATCGTTTATTTCGTTTTGGACGTGAGTAATGTTGGGACTTTTTGGGTTAACACGAGCACTCCTGACAGAGTGCAAAATTTTGTCTTTCAATCAAGCATGTTTGCACGTAACGATTGGATGACTGTTTTTTTAGGTTGGGACAGCGCATGGTACCTGAGCATATTAAGCCACGGCTACAGTTTTTCAACGCAAAGCTTCAGCTTCTTTCCGGGGCTTCCCCTGTTTAGCAGTTTAATCAATCTTTTAATTCAAAACTCTGCTGCTTCGCTTGTTTCATGCAGCTTGGTCTTCGGCATCCTTTGGGTGCCACTGTACCAATTGGTTGCTGAACTGTATATAAATAAGGAAGCAGCGTTTTTCTCTGCTTTACTTTTTGCTTTCTCTCCGTTTGTTTTCCTCTTCACCACTGTCGCCTACAGTGAAGGCTTGCTGCTTTTCTGGGTTCTTTTGGCTTGGCTTATGTTTAAGCGGGGCAAGGTTGCTTTGGCATCTGCTTCAGCGGCAGTGGCGGTATTGTCGCGTGCAGTAGGCATCTTAATAATTATTCCCATGATTATTGAAACGATAAAAAGCCAAAACCATAGAGTGCGCGGTTTTGTGCTGTGTTGTCTTCCCATATTGGCTTTTTTGGCGTGGTTAATGTATGGGCAGTTAGTTGCGAACGATTGGCTGGCGTTCATTCACACTACCGAATGGGTGGAAATGTATTCCTTTAGCGCGTTTGTTTTTAGGATTGTCCCTCAATTTGGCATTCAGTCTTTCCTGCAAGTGCCCCCTCAAAACTATCTCACAACCTTGGCGATTTGGGGCTCAATTATTCTGCCCCCTTTCCTTATTGCCAAATTGGCTAAAACCTCTAAAGCGCTGATGGCTTACGCGGTAGCTTACTTTGTAGGTTCACTGGTTTTCGGGGCGATGCTTTCGCTGCCGCGGTTTATTTCTATACTGTTTCCGTTATGGCTTACCTTGACTGCTTCTTTTACTTTTAACAGAAAAGGCGTTGCGTTGATGGCTGTGGTGCTTTGTGTATTCTTTTTGCTGGGGCTTTATTTATGGAGCAGTTTTTTAAACGGCTTTTTTGTGGCGTAAGCTGACATGTGGTTTATTATCCGCTTTACACATTAAAGCAGGTAGTGTTCAAGGCTTATTTTCGTTTTGAGGTTAAATCTTTTGAGTGTTCCTTTTGAAACAGCAGATTCAGTTACCGTCCCGTTAAACAAGTACATATCGCTGAGAATTTACCGAGACAATAAACCATGTTGTCTTGAAACATCAGCGCTTCAGAAAGGACTCGTGTTAATCTATAAAGGTAAAGAGTTGATTGAGGAAGGCATTGGATTTGGCGTGCCCGTAATTAAATACCGTGACAAAACTCTTTTTTCAAGCACTGCAGAAATCAAAGTCAGCGCTGAAACGCCGTTTACCTTGGAGAAACGGTTTTTGATGGATACAGTTTCAAAAAAGCGGTTTTTCAAAGCATACGTTAACGATGGCGTCTACGAGTTTATCCATAAACTCTTTGAGAAAGCTTACTTGGGACACAGCCGCCTCTATTCAGTAAACAACAAGATAATGGAGTTACGAGATGTGTTGAGGATTAAAACTGATTTTTTAAGTGTTAAGCCTCGTGGAGCAATCAACCTCAAATACGTTTTTGAGAGAAACGTGATCAAAATTATGGCTGAT
>CAYMLF010000121.1:0-6836 GCA_964391275.1 uncultured Candidatus Bathyarchaeia archaeon | reverse complement strand
AAAGTTGAACGAGAACTTATATAATTATCGACAAAATTTTAGGGAAAGAATTATATCATGCAAACAGCCATCAAACTAATCCAATAGAGCTAAAGCGTATCGCTTTCAAGCTTAAAACTTAACAGCGGAAATGAAAAGGGGTCTATATGAGTGAAAAATGTCTCGCTGTAGTAGAAATCAATCAAGATTTATGCAGTCGATGCTATGTATGCCAATCCATTTGTCCCTATGAAGCTATAACCCGTGATGAAAGCGGGAAAGTGGAAATAAACATCAAGGATTGTCAAGTTTGTGGTATCTGCTACAGTGCATGTCCAGTTTCAGCGATTAAAATGAACTATTACACTTACGATAACCTAACAGAATACCTCAAGGAGGCTCAAGGCAAAAACAAAGAAGCTGAAACATTAGTTTTAATGTGCCGTGGGAACTCGCCATCTACAGGTGAAGTGCAAGATATCCTAAAAGAGCAAGGCGTAAAAGTGGACAATTACATCCCACTGCGTCTGCCTTGTGCTGGGCGTGTTCCAACAGACTTTGTTTTCAAAGCTTTGAACTCTGGAATTAAAAACATTGTTTCAATCCAATGTGAAGACCCATTCTGCCGCTATAAAGAAGGCACAAAAGTTAACACTCGCAGGCTCGTCTTGGCGAAGAACGTTCTTAGCCAATTAGGCTTTGATGAAAACGCGATTAGAGTCATAAAGTTCTCTCGCAAAGCAGTTTACGATGTTCAAGAGTGTGTTGGCTGCGGTAAATGCGTATTCATCTGTCCATACGGCGCTATAGAGTTTGAACCCTTTGCCACACCCAAAATTATAGAAGAAAAATGTGTCGGTTGTGGAGCTTGCCAACTGGTTTGTCCACATCACGCAATAGAAGTGAAGGGTTTCGAGTTCGAAAATGTGCTGTCACGCTATGGAGAATCTGCTGAACAATTGAAACTTAACAGTGGACAACCAGCAATCTTGGCGTTTGTTTGTCAATGGTCAGAATTTTCAGCGCTAGATAACCCAAACAAAGCGTTTGAAGGCAAAAACGTGCTAGCCCTTGAAGTTCCATGCTTCAAATCCATGGACCCCGTACACGTTGTCAACGCGTTGCAATGCGGCTTTGACGGCGTCATGGCTGTCGTCTGCTCTAAAGAGGACTGCAAGTTGCAGGAAGGCAGAGATACTGCAGAACGCAACGTAGGCGCACTCAAGGTCACGCTCAAAAAACTTGGTTTGCTAGACCGCTTTGAGCTCTACGAGGAATCACCAAGATGTGCAGGCGACTTCAACGAGAAGCTTGATGCTTTCTACCAAAAAATTTCTTCTCTACCAAAATGCAAGTGTGAAGTAAAACTGGAGGCGACAGAAACACGTACAAAATAGTTACAAAAACCGAGCTGGTTCCAAAAATTAAACTGTTCGAGGTTGAAGCTCCAGATGTTGCTGCTAAATCGCAACCAGGGCAATTCCTAATTGTGATTCACGGCAAAACAGGAGAACGTATACCCTTAACAATCTGTGGATATGACCGTGTGAAAGGCACAGTGTCGTTTGCTTTCCATGAAGTCGGAAAAACCACTAAAAGACTTGGGCTTCTAAAACAAGGAGAATGCATTGACAACGTTACAGGTCCACTGGGAAACCCTTCAGAAATCAAGAACTACGGCAAAGTGCTCTGCGTCGGCGGTAGCGTAATGATTGCACCTTTACTGTTGCAGTCTAAAGCTATGAAAGAAGCTGGCAATCATGTGACGACAGTTCTTGGTGCCCGAACAAAAGAATTCATAATGATGGAAAAAGAAGCAAAAGAATACAGTGACAATGTTATCGTTGCAACTGATGATGGCACAGCAGGCTACAAAGGCTTAGATTTCCTTAAGGAAATGCTGAAGACTGAAAAGTTTGACCGCTGTGTCGTTATGGGACCAGTTGTTTTGATGAAAGATGTAAGCGAAATTACCAAGCCCTATGGCATCCCAACCATCGTGACCACAACGCCAATTATGATTGACGGCATGGGCATGTGTGGAGTGTGCAGGGTTACAGTTGGCGGCAAAATGTTGTTCGGATGCGTTGACGGTCCAGAGTTTGACGGTCACAAAGTTGACTTTGACGAATTAATTCTACGCCAGCGTACAATGCTTCCTGAAGAAAGGTTAAGCAGTGTACTGGCAGATATGCATGGAGGTTGTAAGTGTGGCAGAAACAAAGCCTAAACCAAAACTAAACAAGAAAGCCGTAGAAATGGCAAAGCAAGACCCTAAGGTGCGTGCTAAAAACTTTAGCGAAGTAGCTTTAGGCTACACTGAAGCTGAAGCTCTCGAAGAAGCCAGTCGATGTTTACAGTGTCCAAAGCCTCAATGTATGACTGGGTGTCCAGTTGAAGTTCCTATTCCAGAATTCATTAAACTGCTTAAAGAGAAAAAGTACGCTGAAGGCATAGCTAAAATAAAGTCAAAGAATGCGTTGCCAGCAGTTTGCGGTCGAGTTTGTCCTCAAGAAGTCCAATGCCAGTCTAAATGTGTCATTGGCAAGATGGGCGAACCCGTAAGCATCGGACGCCTTGAACGCTTCCTCGCAGACTGGGAACGAGACAACGGCGGTCAACTGCCACCTAAAGCGCCTTCAACAGGCAAAAAAGTCGCCGTTATCGGCGCTGGTCCAGCAGGATTAACTGTTGCAGCGGACCTCGTAAAGCAAGGCCACGAAATAACCATGTTTGAAGCCTTGCACGTAGGCGGCGGAGTCTTATCTTACGGTATTCCAGAGTTCCGTTTACCAAAAGCAATCGTGCAAAACGAAGTTAACTACGTTCAGAAACTTGGCGTTGACTTGCGCCTCGGCAACCTAGTCGGCAGAATCCACACAATCCCTGAACTCATGAAAAACGGTTACGACGCAGTCTTCATCGGCAGCGGCGCAGGGCTTCCACAATTCACTGGTTGCTCAGGAGAAAACCTTGGCGGCATCTACAGCGCAAACGAATTCTTAATTCGTGTTAACCTCATGAAAGCATTTGCATTCCCAGAATACGACACACCCATACGCATTGGCAAACACGTAGTTGTCATCGGCGGCGGAAACGTAGCCATGGACTGCGCACGCTGCAGTATGCGCCTTGGCGCTGAAGTGTGCCTGCTCTACAGACGCTCACGCGACGAGTTACCAGCAAGACACGAAGAAATCGAGAACGCTGAAGAAGAAGGCTTAGTATGCAAGTTCTTGGCAGCGCCAGTTGAGTTTTATGGTGACGAGAAAGGCTGGGTTAAAAGCATGAAATGCATTGCCATGGAACTTACTGAGCCAGACGCAAAAGGCAGACGAGGCGTAAAGCAGATTCCAGGCAGCGAATTCATCATGGAAACTGATACAGTCATCATAGCCATCGGGCAAACCCCCAACCCAATCATTCAACGCACAACCGACGGCTTGCAAAGCGACCCAAGACACGGAACCATCACCGTCAACGATGTAGGCAAAACCAGCCTTGACGGAGTTTACGCAGGCGGAGACGTCGCTACAGGCGCAGCAACGGTTATCAGCGCAATGGGCGCTGGCAAACGTGCAGCAAAAGCAATGCATGAGTACCTGACGAACAAAAAATAAGCTGCTCTCACAAGAGACCCTCCCTATTTTTAGGGTCAACGTTTTTCTTGATTTTTCAACTTTTCTTGCTAAAGAGCTATGTTCTTTTGTTAAGTCTCCTGTTGCATTATGGATTGTTTCTGTGAATTTTTGGTTAAATCTTTGAGTATCCCAACTAAACAGGCAACTGTCAATGCAATCAGAACTGCGAACATTGCCACCATCGGCATGTTGCCTAATTGCGCGTAGTATCCTGGGCTGGCAATAACCGTGTACAGCAGCATGCCCAATGCGAACGGCGACAAAACTTTAGCCCACGTCTTTTCCAGCAGCAATCCAAGGGCTGAAACAATCAGCAAAACCGCAGTCAATAATTCCGCTGCCAAATGAAGCGTTATCTCCCACGGCATCTGCTCCTCAGGCACCTGATTAGTCAAAAGAAGCATAGCCCAGAAGCTTAACATGAAAAAGCCTACTGCGGCAGAGTAGATGGCAACGGCTCTTTTTGCGGAAAGAATGGTCATGGTAATTCACTGTTTCAGTGCTTGTTTTTAGTATTTAAAACTTGGTTACCGCTATCGCTTATGAAATTCAAAAGGGCAAAGGCATATTTTGGCTTACTTTACTGGCGCAGCGGCATATTTGGATGCTAATATCCAATCTATGCAGAAAAGATAGAGGAGGGATGGGTCTTCTGCCAGCATATTTGCAGTCTATTAGTGGTTTTATGTTGGAACCTATAGAGGGATAGAGGTCTAGCAAAACCTATAGAGGTAGAGACCATTTGGCGGAAAAACAGCCCATTAGCACGTTGATCTTTAACGCTTTAATAGGGGATAGGGTCTATTGTGAGAGCAGCAGTGTCTTCAAAATTGAGCGCTTCCGCCTTTAAGGAAGCAGAAAAATCAATACGCAATCTAAAGCTGTGTTTTTGACAGTTATTTTTAAATATCTCCGTACTGTGGTTGTAAGGTGCAGAATTAAGGTGTACAGATGCCAAAACAAGAAAAAGGAAAGTCTCACTCTATTCGACCTGTGAGCAGAAGGCCTCCAAACTGGTGTAAATATCAGCCTGAAGAAGTTGAAGCCTTCATCATTAAACTCGCAAAAGAAGGTCACTCGCTAAGCAGTATAGGCACAATTCTCAGAGACCAATACGCTATACCCTTGGTTAAACCGATTACGGGTAAAAGCATAAGTGACACTCTTAAAAGTGCTAATTTAGCTCCATCCATGCCTGAAGATTTGTCAAACTTGATGAAGAAAGCTCAAGCGATGGCAGTGCACATGGAGAAAAACAAGAAGGACCTGCACAACAAACGTAACATGCAGGTTATTGAAGCTAGAATCCACAAGCTTTCACGCTACTACAAGCGTCACGGTGTTTTGGAGAAGAAGTGGAAGTACCAAGCTAAAATCGCTTCAGTCACTTAAACAACCCATCTTCAATTTCAACTTCATTTTGTAACCAGTTAGTTTTTGTGCGCCAGCTTTAAATCCAATCAGTCGCATTCTACAGCAAGAGTGAACTTGGCATGGCAGAGCAAACCCCAACAGAAAAATTCCTCTCAGCAGCAGACAAAGCAGCAAAACTGATTCTTGAAACCGTTGAGCAAGACGGCTTCATCGACTGTTTCTCGCATCTTGACGCTGACGGAGTTGCCGCTGCAGGAATCATGGGCAAAGCGCTGTATCGGCTTGACGCTAAATTTCGCATCCGAGTTATGCAGTGGGTAGACGACAAAATAATCAATGACATAGTCGCTGACAAACCGCAACTGGTGGTTTTAACCGATTTTGGCAGCGGATACTTGCAGTTGCTCACTGAAAAAGTGCCCAGCATGAAAGTTGCCATTATGGACCATCACCAAATCACAGGCAACACGGAAAACCCAAACATCGTCCAAGTTAACCCGCATGAATACGGCTTGGACGGCGCAACCGACGTCAGCGGTTCTGGAGTTGCATATTTCGTCGCTAAAGCCATGAACAAGAGAAACGTTGATTTGGCGCCTGTTGCGTTAGTTGGCGCTTTAGGGGACATGCAGGACAGGTATGACCAGCGTAAAGTTGGCGGCTTAAACGAGTTAATCCTTAAAGACGCTGTTGAAGCTGGCTTAGTTAGGGTTGAAAAGGACTTGACGTTTTTTGGTCGTGAAACACGTCCAATTCACAGAACGTTGGCGACCACGACTAACCCGTTTATTCCTGGACTGAGCGGTGAAGAAGATAAGGCTCTGGCGTTTTTGGCAAGCTTAGACATTAACATTAAGCAGGGTGAGCGTTGGCGTGCGCTTCGCGATTTGAGTGATGAGGAAAAGAAGCGGCTTTCCACGGCTTTAGCGGATTATTTGCTTTCTAAAGGCTTGCATTTGGAAGTCTCTAACCTTATTGGAAACATTTACGTGTTAACTAAAGAAGAACCCAACACTGCTCTTAGGGATGCACGCGAGTTTGCTGTGGTTTTGAATTCGACTGGTCGCATGGATCGTCCAAGTCTTGGCATTGCGATTTGTATGGGTGATCGGGGAGCAGCGCTTGAGGAAGCCAACAGCATTTTGGATGATTACCGTAAAAACATTAACAAGTATCTGGGCTGGGTTATGGAGAAGCCTGAACGCATGAAAGAGCTCAGCAGCATTTATGTGATTGACGGCGAGAACTTTATTGACGAGAAAATCGTTGGCACAGTTTCATCCATTATTGTGGCTGGTTTGCCTAATTCGGAGAAGCCGCTGATTGCTTACGCTAAAGTGGAAGGCGAAAACGCAGTCAAGATTTCCTCGCGCACGACAGAGGCTGCTATTTCGAGAGGCGTAAACCTTGGCGACGTGATGCGTGTTGCTTCAGAGAAGCATGAGGGTAAAGGTGGAGGACACAACATTGCCGCTGGTGCACAAGTTCCGCTTAACAAAATCCAAGACTTCGTTAAAACTGTTGATGAACTGGTTGCTAGACAGTTGAAGGGTGAGAAGCTTGCAAGCGACAATAACGCTTGAGTACAAAGACGCAAAAACTGCCCAAGCAGTCGCCAAAGCTGTTTCGCCAGACAATTTTAAAACGCCAACTGGCTTGCAAGTCAACACGACAAGAGAAAACCGAAAAGTTGTGACAATGATTTGCTGCGAGGGAAAACTGGCAACTTTCACCGCCACAATTGACGATTTGCTCTTTTGCGCCTCAACAGCCGAGAAAACCCTAAAAGCAATAGAGCTCTAGCTGTGATTTTTTCTCTAACCCCCCTTATATATAGTCTCA
>CAYMLF010000120.1:2159-6897 GCA_964391275.1 uncultured Candidatus Bathyarchaeia archaeon | reverse complement strand
GGCAACAAGAATACTTCTTAGAATAGTGGTTGATACTAGCGTGCGTTTTCGTCCCAGCTTGTTTACTATTCGACCGCCAGTGGCGCCGCCTACAGCTAAAAACAAGGTAACCACTAACAAAATTATAGTTGCTGAATCAAGTGAAACTGAAAAATTGCTTCTGTAAAAGGTTATACCAAACAATCCCCATGCCTGCAAAGCGCTAAAAAGAGTCATGCCGACTAGGCAGGCACTGGCTGACCTGTTCAGGAAGATTTGTTTAAAACTGCCTAGATAAGAAGAGTTGTTAACGGCTGGCTTTTGATTTGGCTTAGAGGGTATGCCAAAGAAGGCGAAGACTAAACCTGCAATCGATAGGGGCAACATAAAGAGGGCTACTGAAGAGCGCCATCCTCCAAAATTTGCGGCAAAACCAGCTAGAGGAGAACCGATAACCAGCGCTAACGAGCTTGCGGCAACGGTTAAGCCTACAGCTTTAGCTCTTCGGTTTATAGGTAGAAACTGCCCAATTAACGCCAGAGCCATCGCTTTAACCATAACGGTTCCAGCGCCGTCGAGGGGATAAAAAATTTGCATAAAAAGAAAATCTGGTGCTAGAACGCATCCTAACGAGCCAATAACAATGGCTAGTGAACCCGCGAGCAGGAGGGATTTATGTTTGAAGCGGACACTTAGGGCACTGATTAATAATCCAATAAGTATGGCGGCTACTTTTGAAATTGTTGCAAGTTGGCTTGCGGCGCCAACAGTAATTTGGAATGTTAAGGCTACCTCTAGCAGAAACAGGGACATTAGGATGTCTAGTTTTTCTGTTGCAAAAATGGCTACGGCTATTGATGAGAGAAGTTTCAATTGACGTTGCGTCTGTGCAGTGCCAGACGTTTCCCCTGCCATACTTTGCAGTGATTGAGGGGGTAACTATATAGAGTTTACCCTTATCGAGCTATTTCTTATAGTAAGGTCTTCGAATGAAAGCGTAAGCCTCAAGTGCAGCAGTGATTCCTTGACCCACAGCGGTGCCCACCTGCTTAACGGGGTGGTTTGTTATGTCGCCTGCAGCATAAACACCGGACAGGTTGGTTTCCTGTTTAATGTTGATTCTAATGTAGCCCACCTCATCAGTTTCAACGCCTGCAGCCTGAGCAATTTGGCTGTTTGGGGCTTCACCGACTTGGACAAAAACCGCGTCCACCGCCAACTCGCTAATTTTTCCTGTAATGTTGTTTTTCAGTGTCACTGACCGAACTTGCTTGTCGCCTTTTATTTCGACAATTTCAGTGTTCCACATTACACTAACGTTGCTTTTCGTAGCAAGGTCTGAAACCAAAAGTTCCTCAGCGCGAAACGCTTGACGCCGATGAACAACCGTGACCTGCGAGGCTAAACCTGAAAGATAAAGCGTAGTAATACATGCAGAGTTTCCGCCGCCGACCACAAGAACTTTTTTGCCCTTGAAAAAGGGTCCATCGCAGACGCCGCAGTAACTGACGCCTCTGCCGCGGAATTCTTTTTCGCCTTTTGCACCGATTTCCTTGTGATGCGAACCCATGGCAAGTATGACAGCTTTTGCCTGATACGTCGCGCCTGTGGTAGTGACTGTTTTGGCGTCACCTGCAAGGTTTATGCCGGTCACGGTTTCAAGGTCATGGATAACTGCGCCAAGCTTGCGGCAGTGCAACGTCATTTTTTCTGCAAGTTCGCTACCCGCAATTTCGCTAAAACCGGGATAATTTACAACTTTTGGTGCGTCGCTGATGGTGCCGCCAGCCAGCCGCTCGTCCAAAACCAACGTTTTCAATCCGCTTCTAACTGCGTAAATGCCAGCGGCTAAACCTGCCGAGCCAGCGCCGATGATGATTACATCCCAACTCTCCATGAGTGACAACCTGTAGGGGAAATACTGCGTTTTCGCGGTTTAAGAATAATTCGTTTCAAAAACAATCGATGCTGTTCTTTTTGGAGAACGGCGTGTTCTCTTGGGAGAGCTAAATTCCAGTAATTCCAAAGTTTTATAGAGGTTGAATATTGGAAAAAAGAATAGTTTGGGCAATGCTTCTGACTTTGGCAATAATTGTCAGTGCTATAGCTAATGCACGTTCCTCCAAAGCTTGGGAAATAGTATCGGACGAAAATCATATAAGATTCTACCTATTCACGCTTCATTCGCCTCTTAACGGCACATACAACAGCCGATTCCTAAACCTGAACCTTACATTCACTGCTGGAATGGGAATCAGATACACACTGTACTATCATATCGACGGTAAATACATAGACAAGATTCCATTCACCGTTGAAAACAGTACTGAAACGCATGTTACTTATCGTGCACACGCTTTTACGAAACTGCCAGAATTAAATGAAGGCGCTCATTCTCTCATCGTTTTCATCATATGTTCAGGCTTAATCCGTAGTTTACCCTCCAACAATGGAACCGTATACTTCACAATAGACTCAAAGGCAACAATGCCGTTTATGCCTCAACCAACCGTAGATTTAACACCACCAAAAATAACAAACATATACATTCAAAATCAAACGAGCAATCAAACTGAAACTCCGCTTAGCTTTATTATTAATGAAAAAACCCAGCAAATACTCTACAGTATCGACGGAGAAGAAAATAAGACAATTCCAAGCAACGCCATGCTAGGAGTATACGATGAGGCAACTTATTGTAAAATGAATTTGACTGGGTTACCAAGCGGGCGTCATAACATCACTGTTTACGCTACAGATAAAGCAGGAAACACTGGAGCGTCTAAAACCCTTAGTTTCAACGTAGAACAAGCTGAAAGTTCCTACTCGACGGTAACCCCCGTTGTGATTGTGTCTTTTACGGTTGCATCGGTGATTGCTTTAGGAATTTTAGTTAATCCTAAAAGAAAACACGATGAAGAATTGCTTGTTGAAGATAAAACACCATCCAACGGTTGCAAGGAATAGCAATTTTTAGAAGACAATTACCCACTAATAACTGTCGTAAATGATATTAGCCTGCGCGGGCTAAGTTGTGAGCGGTAATAATCTTGGTAAACCGCGGACTCTACGTTGGCAGATTCCAACCCTTCCACATCGGCCACCTTGACGCCATAAAGGAAGTTCTCGGCAAGGTTGACGAACTCGTTATAGTTATCGGTAGCGCCCAGTACAGCCACACCCTCAACAACCCATTCACTGCTGGGGAGCGGCTTGTAATGATTCGCCAAGCTCTGCGGGAGGCTGACGTGAAATTGCCTCGCGTGTGGATAGTCCCAGTCCCCGACGTACACCTGCATATGCTTTGGGTTTCCGCCGTTGAAGGGTACACACCAAAATTTGATGTCTTATACTCAAACGAGCCGTTGACTCGCAGACTGTTTATGGAGTCAGGCTACAACGTTGAAGCCATAAAACTGTTTGAACGACAAGTTTACTCATCCACGTATGTTCGTGAAAAAATGCTTAAAGACGAAAGCTGGACAACGCTGGTTCCCAAAAGCGTTGCCGAATTCATAAACAAGATAGATGGCGTGAACAGGCTTAGAGATTTAGCCCGAACCGATAAGGTTCAAGCTTAAACCACAATTTTTTCTTTTGAAGCCCTATGGTAAAAGTACCATGCAAGATAGAAAGCAGTGATTAACACAAGCATCTGCACAAGCAAACCAAAAAACAATTCACCAACAATAGCAACATAATTGTTTGCCATATGAAGACCCACCGCAATCAGGTAAAAGGGCAAGGGAAACTTTCTGGCGATGCCGTAAGCGACGATGCCAGCGCTTGAAGCATGAAAAACCACGCCTGGAATCCGAGCAAGCGGCGGCACACCTAAAACGAAAATGTAGAGAACCATTTCTGTTATGCCAAACCCTAACCCGATTAGAATGCCCAACATGACGATGGAACGTTCTGTTTCTCCGTGGCGGTAAAACAGGGGGAAGACTTTTGCTAGCTCCTCAATAAGTGGGGCAAGAAGCGCTGTGGAAAGTAGTAGGGGCAAAAAATCGTAGAATTGCGAGAGAAACAGGGCAAACGGAACGCTGACTAGCAGTCCAGATGCGAAGAAAAAGATTTTCTCTCTAACGCTTGGCTTGTGGACTGGTATGACGCATTCACGTGTGTGCTCAACTGCCTCATGCTCATGTTCCATGAAAACGACTTCCACAATTTTGAAGCTCAAACCCCTTTATCTGCCTTGTTGCAAGCCTCAAAAACCCGCTGCTATAGGGTTAGATGGCTTCATGATTTCTCTTAGAAGCACTGTGGCGTAACTGCCTCTGTACAACGTGAAACCCAGCGAAATAGAACTGGAAGTTGCATTGAGCAATTGAAAGTTGTTAACTGGCGTTGTTGCAGTACGCAATCCTCCTCGACCACCCAATTTTGAGTTAACAGTAGCTCCAAAACCCCACAAATCCACGCCCTCCTCTGCAAGAACTTGGCTCTCAAGCTCACCCATAACGCCTTTGGAGAGTTTCTGCTTAAACCCAACAAGAGGCAGGGCAACACGTAACTTGCCAGCCGCAACAGCCTCGTTGGTTTTGGCGAGGGATTCCTCAGTTACATAACGGGGCATATTCACCAGAGGCAAACCAGTGCGTTCCATGCCCACTACGAAGTCGCCCACCAAAGCTTCCCCCAGTGGCAGGGCAGCTTTGAGGCGTTCGCTTAAGAAACGGTTAAACAGGTAGGACTGGTATGCTTGAACAAACAAAACCTGCAACTTGCCAGGCAGGGTTCGGAAGGCACCCGC
>CAYMLF010000120.1:0-2059 GCA_964391275.1 uncultured Candidatus Bathyarchaeia archaeon | reverse complement strand
ATGAAGCGTTCTTCTTGGTTGATGCCTGTGACGGTTATGGTGAAGCCGTTGCCGAGCAGGCAAAACAGCGACAGCGGATTCCTAACGTAGCCGACAGGACGCACGGTTATGCCTGCACCGTCAACTTTTGCGGCGTCCTCCATCAAAACGTTCTCGATGGTTATGTATTGGGCAGTAGCGGCTTTGGCGTCTTTTATGCCTGCGATTTGAATGCGGTTTTGGTCTATGCCTAACTGGCGGGCAACGTTTTTAACCGCGATAAAATTGTCCCAGTTACGCTTAACCAAAACGCAGAGCAGGTACCGCTGAGGCTCTTGTGTGCAGCCTAAAACGGTTTTTTGAGGCGCAGACGGGTTAATTTGGGCTTTGGAGCCATCCACGAGGACCTCTTCAACCATAAAATCCTCAACTGACGCCTTAATTGCCCCGCCGACGCCTTGGGTTTTTGTGGCGTAAACCTCCATTCCAAGCAACTTGTCGATGTCAGGGATGGACAAAAAAATCGCCTACAAAAGCTTGAGTTTTCCTGTTAAGCGGTCAATTTTTTCTGCTGGTGCAGGGCCAATTCCAAGGCAGGTAACTGTGCCTTCGGGAATTTCGGTTAAGCCGCGGTCAATAATTAACGCGTGAGGCAAACCAAGCTCGTCTGCGGCTTCTTCTAGTTCTCCGAGTTCTTTTTCGCTGACAACTTTAACGGCGACTTTTTTTTGCCCCTCATAGAGCCAAGCTTCCCACCACTTCTTATGATGCACAAAGGCGTCTTGGGCTGCTGAAACCGCTGCGTGCCCAGCTTGAGCTGCGATTTTGCCTTTGCTCATCTGTAAATCCATGCGGAAAACAAGCACCTGCTTATACTCGAATTCAACCATTCTTATCTTTCCTGTCGTATAGGTTTGCATCCAAGATTTTAAGGGTTTAGAAAATATTATGTAGCTCAACAGCTTATCTGGCTGTGGTTAGATAATGGAGCAAACGGTGTACATTACTGAGAACTGCTTGGTAGAGTTAATTGCCTCATGCCTTGAAATACCGCATAAAGAAGTAGGCGGTTTCCTTATAGGTAAGGAAGAGAAACGGTTCATTAAAGGCGAGAGAACCGACTGTTTAACCTTGGATATTGCCTATCAGATTCGAACTTGTAAAAGCGGCAAATCGTTTTGGCAGCCTGAGAACGTTCGGGCTTATAACAGGATAATTGACACTATAAAGGCCATGAATTTTGCCATAGTCGGCGAATACCATAGCCACATTCATAATGTAGCTGAATTATCTGATGCTGACAAGAACTTTATTGAGCAAGAAGTCGATGATTTCTCCAAACACGGCATTAAAGTTTCTAACTGGATTGAAATGGTGCTAAACATAGAAACAAAAAATTACAGTCGAAAACAAGCCCAAGCCTTCACTTGTAAGTACTTTAGGAAAAAAATCAGATGCAACGTCAGAGGCATGAGAGACCCGTTGGTTGGGTACTCTATTACCATAGGCATTTACTGGTTTAATCCAGAAAAAGCCATGTTTGAAGAGGTAAGCGTTCGTGGTCCATGAGCGCGTGTGCCTAATGGTTTGCTGAGAGGTATAGCAGCCCGAAATACGCGAGTGCCGCAAGCATTTGGGGTTTAGCGGCGACTTGAAGCATCATTCTGCCTTGAAAATCGATTTCCTCTACATCGCTTAAGGCTTTATCGACGCTGAGTCTGTTGCAGAACCGTAAAACACCATCTAAACGCTCATCTGAAAGAGAATTCAAGAACCGCCTTAGCCTGAGCATGAATGAAACATCAAAATCTAACGCTTCATTGCAGCGTTTCTGATAAAGCGACAAAATCTCGCCTGAAACATCGTCGCGTTCAAGGGCGGCTTTTGCGACTTCCGCGGCAATCTCACCGCAGGTCAACCCGAAAATTACGCCGCCGCCAGTTGTTGGCTTAACCTGAGACGCAACGTCGCCAACCGCTAAAAAACCGTTTGCGTAAGCTTTGCCGATTGGTCCACCAAGACTTATGGCGTGGTAGCTGGTTTTGGCGATTTTTGCTTTTTTTAGCTGGCGTGAAGCCAC
>CAYMLF010000119.1:0-6930 GCA_964391275.1 uncultured Candidatus Bathyarchaeia archaeon | reverse complement strand
AGGCGTGTTGGGTGCGTCGCAGTCGAAAATCTCATTAATGGTTCCTAAGCCGCCTTGACCTACGCCAACTTTAAAGAGCGGTTCAATTAGTTCGTTTAGGGCGATCTTTCGTGATTTGGGTGCGTAGTCACGTGCTTTAAGGTAAGCTGAAATGTATGGTCCTAAAAGCCAAGGCCAAATTGTGCCGTTGTGGTAGGCAGCGTCTCGGCTGTAGCGGTCACCTGTGCATTTGCCGACGAACTTGGGGTCATCCAAGGACAGGGTTCGCAAGCCGTATGGGGTTACTAATTCGTGAGTTACGACGTCGATGACTCTTATTCTTTTAGGCTTGTCAAGCATGCCAAAATCCAGTGAAGCAGCAAATATTTGGTTGGGACGAATTGACGCGTCCGCTCCCTTGTCATCAATTACGTCATAGAGGCAGTTACGCTGGGAATTCCAGAATTTTAAATTGAAGCTTTCGCTGGTTTGTTTTGCCATCGCTGCATACTTCTCGTGCAGCTGGGGTTCTTGAAACTTTTTAGCTAAAAACTCCATCGTTTTAAGCGTGTTATACCATAATGCTTGGATTTCCACGGCTTTACCTGACCGCGGAGTAATCATGTCGCCTTCAATATTGGCGTCCATCCATGTCAGCCTTGGACCATGAAGAAGCAACCCGTCAGAATCCAGTTTGATGCCAAACTGTGTCCCTCTCTGATGATGTTCAATTATGCTTTTTAGGTTGTCCCATAACTCGGAATGCACTAAACCATAGTCATTTGTGTACTTGAGGTACTGCAGTACAGCGTTAACATACCATAAAGTGCCGTCCACCGTGTTGTAGGCTGGCTCACCTGTTTTATCATTTACAAAGTTCGGAATCAAGCCGTCTTTGCAGTACTGCATAAAGTTTTGCAGTATGTTTTTGGCGGCGCTGAATCTGCCCGTTACCAGCAAAAGTCCTGGCAGCGATATGAAAGTGTCTCTGCCCCATGGCTCAAACCAATGGTAACCCGCTATGATGGCTTTCCTGCCCACGTCGCTTTCAACCATGAACGAGTCAGCAGCCAGTAAAACCCAATTTAGCCACTCGCTTGTAGGCACGTCAGGATGTGAATTGTAAAAATTCTCAAGTAGTGCAACGCGGTTAGTTAGTTCACGGTTGAATGTTGATTTGACTTCTTGAGTACTGTTGCCAACATTGTCTAAAGCCAGTTTTGCATCACGAAGTTGACGGCTTAAAGCTGCGGTTACCGCAACTTCCACTTCGCCATTTGCTGGCACAGTTACCTCGAAGTATCCAGGCTGGAAACAGTCATCCGTGTCTGCCTCGCCACGTGATGCTTCTTCACGGTAATGAAGGCGTTCAATCCAGTTTCGTCGCTCTGAAAATTTGCCTTCAGTTATGCGGCAGACAAGGGTGGCTTGCGGATGCTCAAAAGATACTTGGAAAGCTTTGTCGCTGTTTTCTTGGTTGAAGTTAAGCGGCATTCTAAGGTGGTCAATTACCGTGTGGAAGTATCGACAGGTTAGTAAGGGGTAAATTTTTAATGTAGCTTCACAACATGCTTTGTTTATGATTTTATACATTATGGCAACTGCATTTTTGGTTTTGGGCATAAAAACCGTTTTTTCAATCTGCACATTGCCGGCTTCATAAAGGTAAATGGGAAACGGTGAGGTCAGAAACTGTTTAATCAGCTTGTAGCCTTCTGGGAAAATTGAGCCTGCAAACTCGTTTGCCCCCAACCGATATGTATCCTTGCCAACGATTACGTCTTCGTCAAGCTTGGATAGGCACACGGTGCGGTCGCCAGGCGGATTCAACGCGGAAATCAGCAGTCCATGGTATTTTCTCGTGTTAATCCCCAATACCGTTGAGGAAGCGTAGCTGCCTAACCCATTGGTTACTAACCATTCCTTCGTTATCACGTCGTTAAAACGTGAAAGCGCCTCTTTGGAGTAGGTTATAGCGGGCAAGTACATGCTATGGCATCAACTTTGCTATGTTCTTATCGCGGGGAACACAGAAAAAGTTTGCTACTGGCGCACATTTGGTTCTGAACATTAAGAAATGGGGTTTTTTAAGTTTATATTCGGTTAAGGTTTCGGCATAGCCCATGCCCTTTGCGAAAACGAGTTCTGCTGCTTCATAGGTTTTTAGGAAGTCAGCGGAGACCTCTTTTTTCTGCAGTCCAACAGCGTCGCAGCCAGTGGTTATAACTTCATCAGCGAGTTTATCCATGTTGCAGAGTTCCACGTCTTCCATGGTTGCATCGTTAATAACAGGCGCGCCCTTGACTACGTAGGTGACTTTTAACCCCATGTTTTTAAGCTGCTCAACCAGCAGCGTGTCAAAAACGATTTCTCCAGCGTTATCTGCCAAATACAAGACGCTTTCGGCTTTCTTGGCTAGCCCGTATGCTTGGTTTATGTCGTCGATAACTAAATCTTTAGATGCACTCTTGATGGTTTTAGCTAAGTCTTTTAGGGTGAATTTGTGACCTGGAATGTCAAACTCCATAATGTTGCCGACGATAGCGCAGAGGCAGGCTTTTTTGAACCGTTCCTGCTGAGTGTAGCCTGACTGCACGTATTTTTTTGCGTGAGGCAGCATTTTTAGGGCTTTCTGGTTAGCGGCTTTCTTATTTAGTACATAGGGGTCGTTGTTGCCTGTTAATTTTCTAATCATGCGGTCTCTCTTTGTGCCAATGTCTGCAGCTACAGTGGATGGTTTAAACTCTCGGTTCAGCAGTTTCACGATTTCAGCCATAGCGCGAAAACGCAGGGCAGGATTAGTAGTGGCTTGATAAATCTCTATTTGAGCGCGTGAAAGCAGGCAGGATGCGCATTCAGGTTCAACTTTCAAGGTTTAGTCACATGCAACTAACGTGTTGCCTCAGCAAATGCATGTAGAATACTATATGGGTCTTTTGCCTTGACTATACCGCTTGCAACCAGAACTCCACGGGTTCCAAGCTTAAGCGCGATGGCGACGTCTTCTGCTTGGCTGATGCCTGCCCCGCAGAGGATGGTCATGTCTGGGTTAACTTGATGAACAAGCCTCACCGTGTCAGTTACAACCTCAGGTTTAGCTTTTGAAACTGGGATTCCTGTGCCGATAAGCTCTGGCGGCTCAATGGATGTTATGTCAGGTTTCAAGGCGGCGACGGCTGCGCTTGTAGTTGGATTGTTGGCGCACACACATGAAACTAAGCCTTTCTCTCGTGCTAACGCCACATTGGCTTGTATATCGATGAGTCGAAGCTGCCTCTCAGAGTGATTAATCAACGTGCCAGTTACACCTGCCTCTTTTATGGCTTCAGCAAGAATGTGACCTGTACTATTGCCTGGCTTTATAGGGTCAAGGTGTTGGGCAAAAACTGGGATTTCAACGGTTTCCGCAATTTTTGCTAAATCAACAAATTGGGGTGCAACAATGATTTGAACGCCGGTTTCTTTGCTTGCCCGCTCTGCTTGTTTGGCAAGTTCCACGGCTCGTTTACCGGTTGATTCCAGATACGTTTTGAAGTTTACTATGACCATTGGTTCGTTTAGCTTCACGGCTTTTTCCTCTCTTTAGGGTTAACGCTGACCGCTTTTATGATTTGTCATTAAAAAATAGTGTTCAGCTTGAACCATTTACACTGCTGGGGCTGCTTTTACTTCCACCGGCGTTTTTCTTCGTTGGGTTTCTTCAGTTAGCATGCCTACAAGTTGCCCGTTTTTAACCATGGCAATGCGTTTCATGCCTTTTTCACGCATGATTTGCATAGCGTTAATCATTGATTCGCCTTTGTCAAGTATTATTAGCGGTGTATATCTTAGGTCTTTAGCCATAGTAGACGCTGGGTCTTTTTGACCTTCAACGATTTCCCTCAGCAGGTCTCTGTCGCTGATTACTCCTATTGGTCTGCGATGCTCAATGATTAAAACCGAGTTAACACCATTCTGCAGCATCGTGTCAACTAGTCGAGAAACGGTCTCAGTGTGAGCTACCTCTACTTTAGGCAACTTCATACCAGCCTGACTGCTTATTTCAGAAATCTCGATGCCTCGTTTCCAAATATCGTTTAGCATTTCGCTTGTTCTTTCAATCTGGCTGGGGTCGCTTGAGTAAAACGTGTCTGAAAGGTAAAATACTGACTCGCTAGTCCAGTCGCCTAACGGCGGCATCTTAAACATGAACAGGTGCTTATCGTCAACCAGCATCATGGTCATGTAGCTGATTGGGACATGCTTGATTTCATAGCGTGAAGAAAGTTTCTGTGCAGGCTCCAAGTTGTCTAAGTCGATGGATGCCATTATGCGAACTTTAATGCCTTTTCGAAGGAACTGGATGATGGGGTCGTTTTCTGCCAGACGGTTTATGCTTTGCGAGGAAGTAATTATTACGATGTTGTTTCGGGCGGATTCTAGTACGCGTGTAACTTTAGACCATGCTTCCTCGGCGCTTTTGATGACAACTGTTTCGCCAATGGGTATGCCGCTTTTTAATTCATCCATTCTGCGGGAAGCATCAACCCCGATTGACCACATTTGGTCAAAAAACGCTTTGAGTACGGATATGAACATTTTGTCGTTAATCCATAAGCCTTCGTCTTCAAGGTTAAGAACTGAGGTTTCATTTCCGAAGGGCGCATAAAGGATTGCTTCTTCCTCGTCCTTGATTAGGAAACGTGGGAAAAACTTTGAACTCATTCCCATGTGCCTCAGTTTAATGTTAAGCTTGTCTTCCTGAATGTTCCGATCTATCCGCTCAGCGATTTTCAAGTTCTCATTTGAAATGTCGGTTATGATTTGGAAGGGAACACTTCTTTTCTGAGATGGCTCTGTTGCGGCATCAAAAATTCCTGCAATATCTTCCTGAATTAATCCTAACCCAGTGGTTAAAAACAGAACTTCTTTTTGGGACTCATCAATCATGCTTATCATTTTAGAATGAATCTTTTTCTTACCCGTTATGATTGAGAATTTAGCGACAGGGTACTCTGATTCAGGTGTGCTGATTGATTTCCACGCGGTTAACAGATTCTGTTTTTGCTCGCTTAAGTTTAGAACTTCATTCTTTTTGGCGTTAATGAATGTGTCAACAAGGTTTTCGAAAGGAACAATCGTGAAGCGGGTTGGTCTTTCAAGGGTTGCTTCAATGAAGCCTTTTTCTTGCAGCTTCTTGAATGTTCGGTAGGCTTGTACCCTTTCCATTTTTAGTCGTTTCGCCACAAAGCTGGTTGATTGTACTCCGCTTTTGGCGAGAAACATGTAGACTTGAATTTCCCGTTTCGATAGCCCCAGTATCTGCAGAAATCTTGTTACATCCTTTTCGCTCAAATATAGTAAGCCGCCTAACGATAAAATCCAGTGTTCTCATTAGTTTTAATGTTTACGGATTTATATAAATGATAGCATGCAAAGCGATTTCTGAATTTAAATAAAAGTGCAAATACCCTTTCAGGGGATGGTTTATTAATACCGAAAAACATTGGTAAATTTACTGAAAGGATAGAGACAGCAAAGCTTTGCTGCGTAATTTAAGAATAAGGTTCTGGTTGACGCAAATTATGGCTCGAGGCAAATACAGATTTAAACAATTATTAGTTGCAAGTAAACCGTTATTGTGGAGAGGAGACCAATAATGATGTCTGAAAATAAAAGAACAATTCTTGTTGTTGACGATGACAAGTCAATCCTGCGGACATTCACTCGGATTCTGCAAAAAAGCGGATACGACATTGAAGTTGCAGAAACAGGCAAAGAAGCTATAGAGAAAGCGGAAAATCAACATTACGATTTGGCCCTCGTAGACATTAGGCTTCCAGACATGGATGGAACAGACCTGTTGGCGAAACTTAAACGTCAACTGCAGGAGACTGTGAAGATTATGATTACTGGTTTTCCATCCTTGGAGACGGGCGTTAAGGCGCTTGATGAGGGTGCAGACGCTTACTTAGTTAAGCCTGTTAAGCCTCAAGAACTGCTTGTTTTACTTGACGAAAAGCTCAAAAACAAAGAAGAGCAAGTAGCAAAAGCATAACCATCCCTTGCTTAATTGTGACTGTTGGGATGCAACTACAACTTCTTAACTAACACAAAAAGCTAGTCATAACTGTATGGGTCACCGAAAACTTTGTCTTATAAGCCCTGTTTTAATAGTTTTGACAGCACTGGTTTTGGGGGTCAATGCGCAGCCGCAAAACAACAACGCTGTAGAGGTTGCTTTTCCAAACCTAACATTTAATCAGCCTGTCGGAATCTTCAACGATAACGTTACAGACAGGCTTTTTGTTACAGAACAAGCAGGCACAATTAGAGTTTTCAACAACATCCAAAACGCCACCTCTTCAACTATCTTTCTTGACTTAACAAGTCGCGTCTTGTATGGCGGTGAACAGGGCTTGCTGGGTTTAGCTTTTCACCCCAGCTTTGGGCAAAACGGTTTTTTCTATGTAAATTATGTAGCTGACAATCCTCGTCGAACTGTTATCGCACGTTACACCGCAATGCCTAACGAAAACTTTGCAGACAGCGACAGCGAACTGGTAATTTTGGAGGTAAATCAGCCTCCCTTTAACAACCATAAAGGTGGACAATTAGCCTTTGGAGCCGATGGATACCTCTACATTGGCTTAGGCGACGGCGGCTCAGCAGGTGACCCATTTAGAAACGCACAAAACCTCTCTTCTCTGCTCGGCAAAATTCTGCGCTTAGACGTTGATGCCTCCTCAAGTAATCGCAATTACGGAATCCCACCCGACAACCCCTTTGCTGGCAACGATTTGGGTTACCGCGAAGAAATCTATGCGTATGGTTTTCGTAATCCATGGCGGTTCAGCTTTGACTTTGAATCGGGCAGGCTTTGGGTGGCTGATGTTGGTCAAAACCGTCTTGAAGAGATTGACCTTGTAGAGGGCGGTAAAAATTACGGTTGGAACATTGTAGAGGGCACAT
>CAYMLF010000118.1:0-6968 GCA_964391275.1 uncultured Candidatus Bathyarchaeia archaeon | reverse complement strand
CGACACTTGTTGAGACTATATATAAGGGGGGTTAGAGAAAAAATCACAGCTAGCCCTTCAGCTAGTCAAAAAAGCCTAAAAGCACTAAAAAATTGCGAAACGCACTAAAAAGACCTATAATCCATCCAAATAGGTGCAGAATTCGGCAATCTCTAAATTTTAAACTAGCCGCTTCCAAAATCTGCAAGCGACCGCTGAGGCGTTTCCTTACTAAACAATGGATACGTGATTTTTGTGCCTTCAACATGCGCTAGCTCGTTAAGCTGATGACTAATCGTGCTAGTCTTGCTAATGATGTGCTCCACCCTTATGCGTCGAACAACAAGAGCGTCAGAAATCAGGTTGCGATGGCAACGCCAAGGCAACGCTTCAGCACACATTACTGCCAAACAGTTCTCTCTGGCAAGAGCGATTAGTTTAAGCAGGTTTTCAGTGAAATCTTTGGTTTGCATGAAATCGGCGTAACCGCGAAAACTGATGTTTTTCCACGCCAAATTGACTGAGTCACGCGTTGGACGCCGCAAACCGCCGATGCCTGCCATGTGAATGTACTTTACGCCTTCTTGTTTCAGTGTGTTGGGCAGTGTTTCCTTGTTGAACTGTGGATTATGCCGTGAACGTGGAACCGTGCGCACATCCAACACCAAAGATACGCCGTAAGCCTTCAACAGCTCAAGGAATTCATTTAATGTGCGTGTTGAGTGCCCAATTGTGAAAACTGTTAACTCTTGCTTTTCAGCCAAGCTCAACCACTAACCTCACCTTTAATTAAGTATGTGTCAACGCAAACTTAAAACAATCCTTCAAATCACAATCCAGAAAGCTAAATTCGGGTAAATTTATTAATTTAGGCACTGCAGATATGGATAAGGCGACCAAAAAGTGACCAAAACCTCCAACTTAAAATCGTCTACAACCAGAGCAGACAAACTGTCAATAACATTCTATCTTGCTTCAGGCATACTGCTTTTAGCATTGCTGCCAATCGTAGGTTTAGCGCCACACCTAGTACTCGTTGGCGTCCTCAGCTTAATCGCTGCGGTTGCGGTTTTGGCTAAGAAGTCTTGGGCACTATGGGTTATTTCGATACTGTTCGTCACTGCTTCAGTGTTTTCGCTTTATACAATATTTGCATCCGGCGCAAGCAACCTGCTGATTACTGCAGGCTTAGCAGTTTACTTCGCGTTTGCAGTGGTAGTTACAATGTACATGGGTTTGTGGCGGAAACCAAGCCGCTCTTCTAAGCGTTCCTAAACAGTTTAACACTAACTTCTTCTTCTGCATCAATAAACTGCTGATCTTCAGGAACCTCAACAAACCCGTCAGCCTTCGCCAACGTAGTAATCGCGCCAGAAGCACCAGTCTCCACGGGGTCAGCAACCAAACGGCACTTTTCCGAATCCAAAACCAGCCTCACCATAACAAACGTTCGTCTTCCCTTGGCAGAAAACATTCGTGCGCCGGCAAACGCTTTAATCGAGCGAATCTCACTGGCTGTTCTGCCTGAAAGTCGCTGAATGATTGGTCTAACAAGTAAATAGAAATTCAGCAGTGCAGACGCTGGATGACCAGGCAACGAGAAAATCGGTTTTTCGCCTGCAAAAGCAACCGTTGTAGGTTTTCCAGGCTTTAAAGCAATACCGTAAACTACCAAGCCTGGTTTACCCAGAGAATCCACGATTTGAGGTGTAAAGTCTCGTGGTCCAACCGAAACTCCTCCAGAAGTAATCACGATATCCGCTGAAGCCAACGCGGTTTGGAGCGTTTTGGTTAGGGCTTCTTTGTCATCTGGAACAACACCAAAATAAACAGGTTTTCCCCCGCTTTCAATCACTGCAGTGCATAGGCTGAAAGCGTTAATGTCATAGATTTTTCCCGCAGGCAAAGGTTTTCCCGGCTCAGTGATTTCGCCTCCTGTGGATAAAACTGCAACCATCGGCGGCTTGTACGCTTTGGCTTTGGTTAAACCTAAAGCGGCTAAAACGCCGATTTCTGAAGCGCCCAGCACTTGACCTTCCCTAAGCACGGTTTCGCCTGCTTTTATGTCTGAGCCTTTTTTCATCACGTTCTCGTTTAACGTTACGCTGGTGAAAACTTTGAGGTTATCGTCTTCTCGCTCGGTATCTTCAACCATAACTACTGCGTCAGCCCCTTTGGGAATAGGTGCACCAGTAACGATTTCCGCCGTTTCGCCCTCGTTTAAAGCCACGTTTGGTTGCTCACCAATGTTTACTACCCCCACGATTTTCAAGCTTACAGGCTGGTTCTCGTCTGCGCCAAACGTGTTTTGAGCTTTAACTGCGTAGCCGTCAACTGTTGAGCGGTTAAATGGTGGAATATCTTGTTTTGAAACCACGTTTTCCTTGAGCACACGGTTGTAGGCTTCAAGTAAGGCAACGTCTTCTTCACCTAAAGGTTTAGGCTTGAAATGCATGTTAATTGTGCTTCTTGCTTCGTCAAGAGTCATGAGTTTACGAAACATCAAGCTTCCCCCAATTTTCCAAACATGTGAACAATCACATTTTCACTCTCTGTTATGCCTTCACGGTTTTCAGGAACAATCACAAAACCGTTACTCTGCGTCATAGTCGAGATGGAACCTGAACCTTTAGCGCTGACTGGTTCAGCAACAAACTCGCCTTCTTTCAGCTTAACTAGGACTCGAATAAAGGTTTTTCTTCCCAACGCACTGGGAACCTTTCGTGTCATAACGGCTTTCACAACTGGTCGCTCCTCAGTGCCGTTTAACCCAAGTAGCCTGCAAACTGCTGGTCTACCGAAAACTTCAAACCCAACAACAGCCGCAACAGGGTTTCCAGACAAAACCATCACGGGTTTGCCATCTAAAACTGCAACTCCAGTTGGCATGGCTGGGCGCAGCGCCATTCCATGAGCAACCATGCCTGGTTTACCCAGCCTGTTGATTACTTCAGGCACAAGGTCTAATCCGCCAACGCTTGTTCCGCCAGTTGTGATTAATGCGTCAGCGTTTTGGAGTGCCTGCTTAATTTTTGCCGTGATTTCCTCTGGGTTGTCTTTTGCTATGCCGAAGTCAACGGTTTCAGCTCCAAGCTCATGGCACATTGCGGCTAGCATGCTTTTGTTTGAGTCAAAAATTTGGTTCTCCGCTGGGTTTGAGCCTACTTCGGCGATTTCGTTTCCAGTTGCCAGTATTGCGACTCTAGGTTTAAAGTAAACTGTGAGTTCACTGTAGCCTAAAGCGGCTGCTAAGCCGATGTGGTAGGGGTTTAAGCGTGTGCCAGCTTTAGCTACAATTTGCCCTTTTTTTACGTCTTCGCCTCTGCTTGAAATGTTGCCGCCAGGCGCAGCTTGACTCCAAACCTCCAACTCGCCATTGCGCTGTTTCGTGTTTTCGAGCATGACAACGGCGTTTGCGCCTTTGGGAATGGGGTTGCCAGTCCACACCTGTTTTGCCTGCTTAGGTTGCACTTGGCTGTCTTCGGTTAACTGAAGGGTTATAGGTTTAAACTGGGAAGCGCCAACTAAATCCTCAAATCGGAGTGCATAGCCATCCATGGCTGACTTGTCAAACCGCGGCAAATCCTCTTCCGCCACAAGGTCTAAGGCTAAAACGCGACCTAAAGCATCATCCAGCGACAACTCTACTTGCCTTGGCTTTTTGGCTTGCCAAGCGTTAAACCAGCTTTTCAATGCTGAATCGGTGTTTGCTAACTTTTGAAAGCCTTTGAGTTTAACCAAAACAATTCGCTTCCAAATACAGCATAATCAAGCTTAAATAAAAAACATACCCAACTAAGCGGTCAACCGCAAGAAAGAAAACGCCAGTTTATTTATCTCGGTAGGTCTCCACAGAGACGATTAAGCTGGAATAGTTGTAGACCAAAAGGTAAAAACAGACTTTTGTTCCAAAGTTTTATTATTCCAAAACCTAATTGAAATGAGTGAAATCATGATAATAAATGAAGAATACAGCTTCTTGCCTCTTGGTAAAAAAAACAGCAATCTTGAATGTGTCAGATGGCATGTGGTTGATTTTTTAGATAAACTGTGGCAAAAACCATCAAGAAAGGGAAACGTCGAAGGCACTAAACCTCTTCCTAATTCTCGCAAGGATATTGTTTTATCAGCATCCACCCAATCTGTAGGAAACCCTTTTGTTAAAATAGCGACAGGACGAGCTCACACCTTAGCTATAAAAGCAGATGGTTCGCTTTGGTCATGGGGATTGAATGATTATAGACAGCTTGGTTATGAAACAGCAAAGATAATTGGCACTACACCGAAGCAAATAACCGTCAATGGAAACGTAGCAATAGCGGCAGGAAGGGAACATTCTTTAGCCCTAAAAGAAGACGGTTCACTCTGGACCTGGGGAAGTGATGCTTACGGTCAACTTGGCTATGGAACAAAAAACAACTGGGTACCAACGCGAATAGTTGCAATTGGAATAAAGGCAATAGCGGCAGGTGAGTTACATTCAATCGCCTTAGCAACGGATGGCTCACTCTGGACTTGGGGATATAATGGCTTTGGTCAGCTTGGCGATGGGACAACGACAAATAGAGTTGTTCCAAAACAAATAAACATACAAGGAGTCATCGCAATAGCGGCAGGCGACGCATTTACTATCGGCTTAAAAGAAGATGGCTCACTCTGGACCTGGGGAGCAAATGTATCGGGGCAGCTGGGAGATGGAACTACTATGGTAAGCACATCGCCAAAGCAAATAATAGCAGGCGATGTAAGAGCAATATCGGCACGTAATTTTCATACTATCGCCTTGAAAAAGGACGGGTCACTCTGGGCTTGGGGAAGCAATGCTTGTGGTCAGCTTGGCGATGGGACAACCATAGATAGCCTAAAACCAAAACAAATAATTGCAGGTGGGGTGCAAGCAATCGCGGTAGGGGGTCTGCACACCATCGCCCTAAAAGAAGATGGTTCCTTGTGGGCATGTGGTGCAAACGGAAGTGGTCAGCTTGGTGACGGAACAACCACAAATAGTGCAACGCTAAAACAAATAATCTCAGGTGGAGTGCAAACAATAGCGGCAGGACAGGATTATACAATCGCCCTAAAAACAGATGGCTCTCTATGGGGTTGGGGACAAAATTGTTTTGGTCAGCTTGGTGACGGAGCGACCATAAATAATGTAACGCCAAAACAAATAGTCTATAACTGAACTTCGCATAACCCGACGGCTGCTTTTCTACGCCAACACGTTCCAGCTGCCATATGTTTCAAGGTTTTCATCCATTTTTTTAGTTGCTTTTCACAATTTAAATTTTAATCGATATTCGAGAGAATGCTTTACTTTACTGTTTTCATGATGTTTTCGAATCTTGTGTTGCTGATTGGGTGATGGCTGAGGACTTTTCCATTGTAGATTATGCAGAAGGTGCCGAAAGCGCATGGCGTCTGCTGAGCCGATTCAGCGTCTTTGAGGTCAACAAGGTTAGCTTTAAGGTTTAGTTTCTCAGCAGTTTTCATGATGGCGTCAACATTTTTCACTGAATAGGGACATTGGGGTGAACGGATAATCGTTAATCCCTTAGCATATTTTTCTGTAGACATGTTTCTGAATTTAGGATCATTTGCCTTTGAATCAAATTTTAAGGCAAGCAATTCAAAATCTGGTTTTGCGTTATCAACTACGGCAAAGCCTTTTTTGAGAAAAATGTCTTTCTTCGCCATGAAAGATCCTTTACGGGTAACAACCGCGACACCTTTCATGCCCAACTCTTTTGCTTCCGCTATGCACTGGTCAATTAGGGCTGAACCGTAACCTTTTCCCTTAAACTCCCGTTTGAAGCCGACGAAGATGCAGTGAATAAACATGTAGCCTTTAGCGTCAACTGGTCTGTGGGCATACTTGCCAGGGATGTACTCAATCATGCCTTGGTAGCCGCCTTTTTCTGGCACGACAACTTTAATCCGTAAACCTTTAGGGTAGTATTCTCTGTACCAGTCAATTTTTCGTTGCAGCTCTAACTGTTTCTTGACATCCTTGTAGCCGCAGATGCCGTAATCGGCAAGAGTGTCTGGAGTCAAATCAAATATTTTTGCGTTAGTCAAGTTTTTGGCGGTTGAAGACATGAGCTTAACCTCAAATCAAATCTTTTGTTTTAAATTTAAAACTTTGTTACCGCAACAAGGCAATCTTTAACAGTTTGTTCTCTGAGACTATAGCCCCCTTATTTATAGTCTCAACGCTTGTTAGATGTTTTATGGGGTATTGTGCGTGTGCCATAAATGGGGTTTGTGTGGCTAAACATTGCTGAGGTTTTACTTGCTTTTTTGAACGATTGCTTTGAGCTAGTGTTAGAATCCGAGTTTTTGCTGTCCGCCAGTTTTTACAAGTTTGCCTTCTAACACCTGTTTGAGGATGTCTCGCATCTTCATGGCGTCGATATCCAGAATTGGGGTTTCACATATCATTGTTGGATGCATATTGAATTCTTTAATGACTTGCGCCAGCAACTCAAAATCTGGGCCATATCTGGGCTCGTCTAGCGTATGATGCTTCCGTTCGCCTTGGTTGCTATACTCGATTTTTGAAAAGTGGCAATGCATGCCCCTGAGCGCTTCCGTGCCCAGTGTAGATTCAATTTTTTCGGCAACAACCCGCATATCCTCAACCTTTCGGAAAGTGCCTAGGTTTCTGGCGTGCAAGTGTCCCCAATCCACGACCAGTTGTGTGCCTTCGACTTCTTGGCATATCGTTATGATCTCTTCTAGGCTGCCTACTTGGAATTTTCTGCCCATGGTTTCAGGTCCAAGCTTCACTTTTAAGCCCATATCCTTCATTGTTTGGCTGACTTCTTTTAAGGCTTGAAGGCAAGTTTGGAAGGCAAAGCTTTTTTCAAACATTCCATAAAAGCCCGTGTGAAAGACCATGACGTAGGCGCCCATCCAGTCAGCCGCAGTTGCGCCAGCGATTAAGCGTTGCTTGCTTAATTCAACCACGTCTTTTTTGCCCGCTAAAT
>CAYMLF010000117.1:0-7068 GCA_964391275.1 uncultured Candidatus Bathyarchaeia archaeon | reverse complement strand
ATTGTGGCGTCGCCTTCAATCATTATTCGCTTGGCTTTCTCGCTGATTTTCCCCCAACTGACTGCTTCACGTGGGCGAGCGCCGCTGAGGCTGCCATCCCACTCAACCGCCGTGCTAATGTACACAACATAGTCTAAGCCGTCTTTGAACTGGTTCCACCAAATCGTGTGATGCTTGCTTATGCCGCCGCCGACAATTACGGCGCCGCTTTTTTTGGAGTCAAAGATGAGGTTGTTTAGGTCTTCTTCGTCTTTTAGGATGTTTATGCGGAAGTCTTTGTGGTCTTGGCTAAAGAACCACAGTTGATAACCAACTGAGCCATCGGTTATGCCGGGTACGAAGATGGGAATGTTGTTTTTGGCTGCCCAGTAAAGAATTGAGGTCTCGTTGCAGACGCGCAGACCGATTTCGCGGCAAAGCTCACTTGTTGAAAGCTCCCTTTTGCCTTCCTTGTAGAGCGTTTCAAGCAGCGCTATGATTTTCTTTTCTATGACTATACCATAGCTGTCGTTTGGCACAAGAACGTTGCCAAGGCGATTTACGCCTTCATGGTAAAGTTGGGAATCGTTCATAACGAAGCTGCCCTTGTAGTAGTCTTTGAAGCATCTGGCGATATCATGGTCTAGTGTTCCGCACGTGGTTATTATGACGTCGACGAGTTTGCGTTTTACCAGTTCACGAATAACGCCTCTTGTGCCAGTGGCTATGATGTCGGCGGTGAATGAGAGAAATTTTGTGCAGCCCTCCGTGTTAACCATGGCTTCAAAAATGTTGACGCCTGTGGCAAGTTTACCCGCTGTAAAACCCCAAGCGTCCTCCATTTGCAAAACCAATTCGTCAACTGTTAAGTCCTTGGTGAATTCGTAATCTTTCACTGGAATCTTATGTTCCCTCTTTGGCATACAATTACTGTCTCCTGACACAGCATGTTAGAGAAGCATCAAGATAAATAGGTGTCGAAACACGCATGCGTTTACTCTGATAGGTAGCCTATGATTTTCTTGTAGATGTCTGGGTCTTTTGCGTCTTCGTATCCAGCGTAAATGCTTGGGTTGTCGTTAACTTCCACAACCACGTAGTCGCCGTTGACTTCTTTCAAATCCACGCCATAGAGGCCTTTGCCGACGATGCTGCACGCTTTCAAAGCCACTTCACACAACCGTTTTGGAGCATCTCGCCTATCCATCGCTACTGTTCTACCCCAAACAACCGTTGGTTTTCCCCGCAGTTTAGCGCCATGTTTCCATTTCCCCTTTGGAATCATGTACTTGCAAACGTAGAGGACTTCGTTGTTGAGAACGCCGACTCTCCAGTCAAAGGCTGTGGGCGTAAACTTTTGAATAGCTAACACGTCGGATTTCTTAAAGAAGCGTTTAGCAACATCCCGAAAACTGGATTCACAAGAAACCTTCTCGACGTAACGTGAAAAACTTGTGTATGGCGCTTTAATGACGACGGGTTTGCCAAGTTTCTGGAAGATTTGGTTGATTTTTTTTGTGATGCAGTTCATCCCTGTCAATAAACATTGTTGGAATGCGTGGAACATCGTATTTTTCAAATAACTCGTACTGGTGGACCTTGTTGGCGCAAATCTGAATGGATTCTGGGTCGTCAATGACTTTGAGGCCAAGCTCCCAAGCTGTTTTTGAAACAATGTAGGCTGTGAAAAGGGGGTCAGTGGTGGCGCGGATGAAGACTGCGTTGTACTTTGGGATGTCAGCGATGTCTTCGCGGAATAGGAAGCTGAATTCTGTGCCTGACTCTTCGGCTGCGTGTTTAAAGTTTTGAAGAGCGGCTTCCTCTCGGGGATCAGAGAAATTGTATTTTTCAACAAAACATGCGATTCTAGACACTTAAGTGTTCACCCTGCTGAGAAATCAGCGTAATCTCGTTTGAGATTAGTTCTAAATCCTGCTTTGGCATTTGTTTCTCTTTTATCGGTTGAAGACCGTTAAGGTACGCTTTGCCATCCACCCTTTGAATATGCAGTTTGCATATTGGGATTTTGAAGAGATCAAAAACCTTGCTTGAAATAGCTTCAATTTCTTTATCTTCTGTTTGGGCTTTTCCAAAAAATGACTTCACGGTCACCATTTCACCTTTAAGCGGCATAGCGCAAACATCAAACTTGTAGTTCATGCCAAGGCTTTTCACCGCGCGGTACAGGGCACTCTTGTTTTTAGCGGTTTCATAGCCGTCAGAAATGAAAGGGTTAACTGCAAAAACAACCACGGGCAAACCCAACTCGGAAATAATCTTCTTCACGGAGTCTGTTACTATAAACGGTAACGTGGCAATTCCTGCTCGTTCAGCCCTAAGAAGCATAATCGGTGTACGGCTTGAATCAATTATGTCTTCGCTTGAAGGAATAACCTTGTTGCCCAAGATTTCCGCGTGCAAAGAAACATAGTAGCCGACTTTTAGGTATCGGTAGTCACTGTTAACGTTTATAACGAAACCCTTATCAGACGAGTCAAGGAACTCGGAAGGCTTGATTATTCGTAAGCCACTAGTCAGGTCGATATTTGAAACGACCAACACTCATAGGACACCAGGTAATCGAAAAAACGTGTTCTTGTAGTTGTATATAAAATTAACTATACACTCAGTAACATTCTGAGCTAATCCCCATCACAAATCCATAATTCTTAAAAAAATAGCCGCCAAATTTTGCCACGTTCATTTACCATAATCCTTTAAATCAGCAAAACTCAATAGCAACTTGAAACATTCAGCATCGCATAATTTAAAAACAAAACTTAAACCATACCTCAAGTATCTCGAACCTAAGAGATGAAAATCACGTACAAACCCCTTGAAGTCATCGGTCCAGAACACGAATACTCCATAGTAAACAAAGACCTACAAGCACTGCCAATCAGCGACAAAATCATAAAACAAGCCTGCGGAAAAATACTGAACTTCATAGAAATGCCCGATTTTACTTTTGGCAAAGAAATGCAGCTTCACGTTATGGAAGTCAAAGCTAACCAGCCTTTCAAATCGCCAACAGTTTTTGAGGAAACCATGCAGAAAGCTGTGGAAAATCTAAATGCGCTGCTTCAGAATCATGGTGCCAGCCTGTTGGGTACAGGTATGCATCCACTGCTTAAACTTCAAGACGCCGCTATTTGGTCTCATTACCATCGGAAAATCTATCAGGAATACGCCAAAATCTTTAACCTTAAACAGCACGGATGGCTAAACATCCAAAGCTTCCACCTTAACCTGCCCTTTCAAAAAGAAGCTGACGCCGTAAAAATGCATAACCACCTTGCCAACCTCTGTGCTTACCTGCCCGCAATTGCAGCGTCCTCGCCGTTTTTCGAGGGCAAAGAAGGCTTAAACGTTGATAGTCGCCTGTGCTTCTACAAGGTAAACCAGAAAGAAGTGCCATCTATAACTGGCGAAGTTATTCCAAAATACGTTTCCTCCCTTACAGGGTACCGCCAAGACGTGATTGAGCGTTACTCAAAAGATTTAGCCGCTGCTGGCGCTTCAAAAACGCTGCTTCAACGGGAATGGGTTAATTCCAGAGGAGTAATTTTCCGCTTCGACCGCCGTGCACTTGAAGTTCGCGTTATGGATGAGCAGGAATGCATCAAGTCGGATGTGGCACTAGCCTGTTTTGTACGTTCTGCACTTAGAGGCTTGCTTGAAACGGATGCCGAGTTGGCTTTGCATGATGTCCTAGTGAGGGATTTCAACGCTGTAATCAAAGACGGCTTAAACGCCAAGGTCTCCAGCTCCAACGGTTCCATTGCTAGGCAAGTATGCCAAAACTACCTGAATTTAGCAGAGAAATACGCTGACCAAGAGGAGAAAAAGTATCTGTGGCTAATAAAACGGCGTATACAGGAAGGCAGCCTCTCAGAAGTCATCCGCAAAAAGGTCATGCAACGCGCCGAAAAAACAGATTTGCATGAAGCAATTAAAGGTGTCTATTCAATGCTTATTAAGTGCCTTTGCGCAAATGAACCTTACTTCTAAGAATGGCGTGACTTTACTTGGCAGAAGAAAACAATGGAAAAACCTATCGGTTCGACGTGTGCGATGACTGCAAATCTACCTGTTGTCAAGATGCTAAGCCGCCTTTAACTAAGAATCGCCAAAAAATCATTCAAGCATATTTAGAAAAGCAAAAAATCGAGATCACCCAGCCTTTTACATGTGAGCAGTATTCTTACCCATCGGTGGATGAGCACCTTTACTGCAGATTGCTTAACAAAACAACCAAAAAGTGCCTTGTACACCCAGTTAAACCTGAAACCTGCCGTGCTGGACCAATAACTTTTGATATCAACTTTAAAACCCGAAAGCTAGAGTTCTTTCTCAAGAAAGAAAAAATCTGTGCCCTATCAGGCGTTTTACATAAAAACCCCGAGTTGTTTAAAAATCATTTTGAAGCTGCCAAACCAGAAATCATAAATCTAGTTGAAGAATTAAGCGCAAATGAACTGCGTGCTATTGTAAAAATTGAAGAGCCTGACACTTTCAAGGTTGACGAAGTAGACCTGTCAATTGATGTAATTAAAAAGTTAGGGTTAACTTAAAGGAACCCTGATTCTTTAAGTTTCAAAGCAGTCGTGATGTTACCTTTGAAATTGACTTTGCCGCTGAAAAAGGCTTTTTCGGCACTTAATTTTCCGTTAACTAAATCCATAAAATCCGCTTCAGACGTCTTCAAAGTCAGCGTTGGCGCAGGTATTGTTCCCTGAGTTGCCTGAATTTTCTGGTCTTTTAAGGTAATAACCCATTCACCGCCATCACTGCTTCCTGTTAAGTAAAGCTGGACGGTAACATCTAATCCTGCAGCTTTTTCTGGCTTGAAACGTTCGGGCAAGGTCTTTTCAAAAAAGTCTTTAGGAGTTGTAGGTTCCATATATCTTCTCCCTGTTAATACTGTACATGTGTTTTTGAATCTATTGCTCACCGAAAAAGGTCTCTTTCTCGAGGTCTGGTTAATTCAGTCGCAGAAACGTTTTCAGCTTCTTGATAGATGTATCCACGAATTACTGCCGCTGGGATTCCCTCGCTTGCTTGACCAATAACTAGTTCAGCCGCTGAAGCAAGTTCGTCAGCAACCGCGGTCTGCTTCACTCTCAAGACATAGCCAAAGAGGTCTTTTTCTCCCCGCCTATCCCTTATAGGTTTTATTCCAGCCACGCCTATAGCCACGTTAATTTCTCCCATGCGGAAAGGTCTACCGTGAGTGTCAGAAATAATCACTGCCACTTTCGCGTCCGTTAACTGCTTTATTGTTTCTCTAATGTTTTGGGCTGACTTGTTTGGGTCTTTAGGCAATGGAGCAACGTTTCTGTCGCCTGAAATGTTGGATCTGTCGATTCCAGCGTTGGCGCTGATTATTCCGCTTCTGGTTTCAGTTATTATGCTGTTTTGTCCTATACGCACGATGTCTTTTGCTTCTTGAAGGATAACTTCGATGAGGGCAGGGTCTTTATTGGTTTGCTTAGCAATTTCAATTGCCCTATCTGAGGGCTTTACTTCGTCAAGATTAATAATGTGTCCTTCAGCTTTTGAAACAACAACATGCGTGACAACCACAACATCTTTGTCTTGAAGAGGGGTTCCCTGCTTGTTTGTAGCTTCAACAATTAGCTTTCCCAAGTTGTCTCCTCTCTGTATCAACGGTAAATTTTCGATAGCGATTACTTTGACAGCGTCCATTAAGGAATCCTCTGCTATAGTTGTTAATGGCTGAATATACCCGAACTTAAGCTTATCTGGAATTTTATGCAATTATGTAAAACAAAAAATAGAAAGAGACAAAAAATGTCTCTGTGTTTGCGATTTAGCTTCTGAACTTTTGCAGTTTCTGAAGCATCAACTTATCGCCTTCAGCATCGCCTGCACAAGTTGCAATGATGCCGTCAACAAGACCGACAAGTCGCGCAGCTTTCTCTTCAACTGTATCCATGGTAGCGGCAGTTGGCCAGCCAATCATTTTTACAGTTTCAACGTTCTTTTCTGTGCCCACAAGGAAATACGCAAACAATGGTTTGTTTAGTTTCTTGCATTCTGCAGATACTGCTTTGAGCGCGTCAAATGAGGAATCCTGTAGCCTCATGAAGTATACGAAATCCCATGGTTGACGTACACGTTCAAGGGTTTCTTCAATTGAGCGTCTTGCAGTTAAGAGGCAACCAAGTTTAAGGGTCTTAGTTTTTATGTTTGTGCGTATGAAGTCTCTTGCTGCTTCGGAGGAAGGCAGCATTTTGATTGGTTCACCAAATTTGGGGTTGTCACCCATGGTAACCGCTAGACCGTCTAATCCGACAATGTCTGATGCAAGAGCCAATCCGCCAACTTCCACTGGTCCTTTATAATGCAAAATGAAGATGGGACAAACATACTTGTCAGGGTACTTGTTTTTGAGGAGGCAGCTTACGACAACACCGCTTGGAGCTGGGAAACCCGCAGCGCTGTCGGTAACGTTCCATCCGTCAACTAAGTCTTTTAGTTCTTCAGCAAGCTTTAGAAATTTTCGTGTGGGAACAAACTCGTTTAGTATTTTCATGGATATTTCCTCTCGGTAAAGGGAGAGATGTTTTGGTTAAAAAACTTTTGCATGCGCAAAGCTGCCTAAAAGAAAGGTTAGGCAGAAGTTGCTACTGATGGTTTTTCAGGTTAGCGTGGCTCTTTTTGGCGCGTTCCTGCTTAAATTTTGAGAGTTTGATGATTTCTTCCACTTCCACGGACGCTTTTTCAGCTTCTAATTTTTCCATTAGCCGTTTGCCTTTTTCTGACCGCACAATAACGGTCGAATAACCTTTTTGGCTGCCAACTGAACCTACAGAAACATCTGCAAGTATAGATGTAAAGTCATCGCAGAAAAGGCAAGCTTTTTCGACGGCACCAGTTAATTCACGGATTTTGCAGCTTAGCTCTTGCCCAGCAAAGGATGCCGAAAATCTGCCTTTGCGAATCTCCGTTTTTCCCACATGGTCTATATCCATGTGCATGAGCCGTTGAACTTCGCCTTTCAATTTTGCAGGGTTGAACGCTTCAAAACAGAATAGCCCAATTAATGTAATGTCAAGTTCAGGA
>CAYMLF010000116.1:0-7103 GCA_964391275.1 uncultured Candidatus Bathyarchaeia archaeon | reverse complement strand
AAACATCAGCGTTTCCTAACCCAAACGAGTATGTACTGCCAGCTATCGCATAACCACCATCAACAGTCTGAACCAAACTACGACCAAAATCATCGCCTGTTCCACCATAAGTCTTCTGCCACTCCAAATTACCCTGCCCATCAGTCTTAACCAAATAAACATCATCACTATCTGCAGCAACCGAGCCTGTGTAGCCTGCAATGGCATAGCCACCATCATCAGTCCTGATAACATCACGGCCTTCATCTATTGCTCCGCCATAGGTTTGAGTCCAGTCTGGGAAGCTGTAGCTTGCCAAACCTAAATATTTTTGATGCGCACCGCTAAATATTGTTGATTTTCCTTCAATGTCAATTAGCAAATCAATAGTGTTCAGGTTATGGGTTAACACTATTTGTTTTCCAGCTTGACCAGTTATGTTTATCCAGCCTGAGTTATAATCTGGCAAATACGGCCCTTGAGGACCAGGCGGACCTTGTGCTCCTGTTTCGCCTTGAGGTCCTTGAAGACCAGTTTCTCCTTTTGGACCTTGAGGTCCAGCTTCCCCTTGCGCTCCAGTTTCACCCTGCAAACCTTGTGGCCCAGCTTTTCCTTGAGGACCTTGAGGGCCTGCTTCTCCCTGTGGACCGATTGGACCTTGAGGACCAGTTTCCCCTGGCAGACCTTGAAGACCTGTCTCTCCTCGGGGACCTTCGGGTCCAGCAGGTCCTTGTGGGCCAGTGGTTGGGGCTTGTTGAAGGCTATCAGTTAGCGCGGTTACGCCAGCTAAAACCATGCCTGAAATTAAAACGGTCACCAAAATAATTGAGATTAATATTCCTCTCTCAAGTGCTATCTTTACCAAACATGTTACACCTGACCGATAAGCAGGCAACATGCTAAATAACTTTTTAGTAAAACAGCAGCTTTTTCTGCATTAGCGCACTGCCTTGCCCTTTAAGCGTGCATGCACTAACCCAAACAGCGCAGATTTATGGCGAAAATTAGTGTTGGTGAAGCTGAGCAATGGTTACTAATTTAAAAATTGATTAACGCTTACTCGTACGTAGTTAATCCTTACGGTACTCTTTGCAAAAATCCCAGAAAGCCTCGAAGATTTTTAGAAGCGCCTTTTTCTGCTTTGCCATATACAGCTTTCTTGCCGTTTTAGCTTCCTTTATCGACACGGTTTTTATTAATTTGGCTGCTTGAGCTTTCCTTGCGGCAATTGAGGAGACAATGCTTATGCCTCTTGCCTCTGAAACCGCAGTTATCACGGATTCAGTGCTGGCAAGCTCTAAGGTGACATTTAATTTTTCAAAGGGGATTTTGTTTTGATTTAATAAGCGTTCAATTTCTTTTCTGGTTCCAGATGTTTCTTCACGGTTGATGAAGGGGTACTTTAAAACTTCAGATAGCTTAATTGTGCTGTGATTAGCCAGTTCATGATTGCTTGGCACTATCAAAACCAGTTGTTCTTCGCCGACCTGAATGAAATCAAATGTATCCTCGAAACCCGAAATTGTACCTACTGCGGCAAAGTCAGCGTCATTCACTTGTAGCATGGTTAAGCTGGTTAGGCTATCTTGCGCTCTAATTTTGAATTTAACGTTAGGATGCTTTTTTTGGAATTCAGAGATTAAGCTGGGAAGTATATGTTCTTCAGGTATTGTACTGGCAACGATTCGTATTGTGCCTGAAAGCTTCTGTTTAGCCGTGGAGATTTCTGCTTTAGCCTCGTGGGCTTCTTGTAGAATCTTTTCGGCAGCGGCTTTTAGTGTGGCACCTGCGTTTGTGACTTCTACGCCGTTTGGTGTGCGTTTGAAGAGTTCTGCATCGAATGCGTCTTCGAGTGCGGCGATTTGGTGGCTTACGGTGCCTTGGCTGGTTTTTAGTTCTTTGGCGGCTAGTGAGAAACTGTGTGTTCTGGCTACTGTTAGGAAGGTGTTTAGGTAGTCGAGTCGTATGGTTTCCATGTGTTGTAGGGTTCCTTTTGCTTTGTTAGTTATGCTTGTTTGTGTGTTTATATGTTATTTGTTTTGTGTGTTTGTCTGGTTGGCTGTTTATTAGTTGTTGTGGGGAAAATTGCCTTAGCACAACCACAAAGTAATGTTTTTGTGTTTTGCGTTGTGTTTTTTGTTTGGTTGATGTTAGCGGTTGAGGGTTGGTTGTGGTTTGTGCACAAGCAGGTTAATTAATTGACGTATTAAGGTTTCTTTTGGGAAATGCTTATATCAGTTTTTTTAATAAAAAATATTAACATAATTGAGGTTAAGTGCCTTGACAAACTTTACAATAATAATCTATGACGCACCAATCGCAAAAGAACGCGCCCTATCCGCCCTAAGATTCGCATGGACAGCCGACATAGAAGGACACAAAGTCAAACTTTGGCTGTTTGAAAACGGCGTCTACCTTGCCAAAAAAGACCAAAAACCAGCCCAAGGATTAACCAACTACGGACAAATGCTTGAAGACATGGTTAAGGGCGGCGTGGAAGTTAAAGCCTGCGTGGTCTGTGCTGAAGCAAGAGGCGTAAAGCCTGAAGAACTCATTGACGGTGTAAAGCTTGCAACTATCCATGAACTAGTTGAGTGGACAGTTAATAGTGACAAAGTTATAACTTTCTAAGTGATTCAGTTTGAGCATTGAAAAGTTGGATGTTAAAGGAAAAATGTGCCCCATGCCAGTGGCGTTTACTAAGCGTAAGCTTGAAGGCATGGTTTCTGGGCAACTGCTGGAGGTTGTTGGTGAAGGCGAACTGGAGTTTGGGAATATTCAGCGTTGGGTTGAGCATAATGGGCATGAAGTGGTTGAGGCTTCCATGGGGGATACTGGATTTAAAATTGTGGTTAAAAAACGCTGATTCCATCAATATTTTTAACAGTGTTTATCAAAAATTTTAATAATGCTTGTTACTATGCTTTCAAATTGGCAAGTGAAAGCAATGGCAGAAAAATATGTTGAAATGTACAAAAGTTTAGGAATAAACATAGAAAAACACAACCAACTCCTAAACATCCTAGGACAATACTATGGCGCTGTGTACCTATCACAGAAAAACCGCCCAAAAAAAATGGATTACTTTGACTTTGTCGTATCAGAAATCCATGGTCTAAGAATCCAAGAACTCGAAAACCAAAGAAAAGCAGGAAAAAAGGTTATAGGCGCATTTTGCATTTACGCACCTGAAGAACTCGCTTACGCCGCAGACGCCACAATGGTTGGCTTATGCGGAGGCGCAGACTTCTCAGTCCCAGACGCGGAGGCAATTTTGCCCAGAAACCTTTGCCCCTTAATCAAGTCGTTTTACGGTTTTAGGTTAAACAAGACCTGCCCGTATTTCCAGTCTAGCGATCTTGTGGTTGGAGAAACAACCTGCGACGGCAAAAAGAAAGTCTATGAACTGTTAAATGAGCTTATTCCAACATATGTTATCGAGATTCCCCACAAGCCCGATACCCAGCAAGGCAAAGAGTTCTGGCTTAAAGAAGTGCAAGCCTTCAAGGCAGAGATAGAAAAGCTAACAGGTAACAAGATAACTGCCGAGAAGCTTAAGGCATCCATTGAATTAATCAACAACAAACGCAAAGCACTCAAACGCCTCTCTGAACTGCGAGCGAAAAATCCCTCACCAATCAGCGGCTTAGATGCCTTGCTGATTAGCCAAATCAGCTTTAATGATGACCCAGTGCGGTTTACAGCAAAAGTCAACGAGCTCTGTAATGAACTCGAAGAGCGTGTACGCAAAGGTGAAGGCGTAACAGAAAAAGACGCGCCTAGACTGATGGTTTCAGGTTGCCCCATGGCTATTCCAAACTGGAAACTTCACAGCATAGCCCAAGAAGCGGGTGCTTCAGTAGTTGTTGAAGAGAGTTGTGTTGGCACGCGTTACTTCACCGATTTAATTGAGCCAAAGGGCGACAGCATTGAGGATTTGCTTTGGGCAATAGTTGAAAAATACAGCAAAATTCCCTGCGCATGCTTCACCCCAAATGATGCGCGAGTTGAAAGCGTTATGCAGTTGGCTAAGCAATTCAATGTTGACGGAGTGATATATTATACACTGCAGAACTGCCATGACTATAATGTTGAAGCGGTAAAAATCGAGCGCACACTGAAAAATAGAGATTTGCCGATGCTAAAAATTGAAACAGATTATGCAATGGGTGATTCAGCGCAGATAAAAACCAGAGTTGAGGCTTTCCTTGAAATAATCCAAGGGAAAAAGCCCTAATCCCCTCTGGGAACTTCCTTATATTTGATTAAAACAAATTTAGATTGGAGCGAAAAATAAGCATGAGTTACAGGTTAACTAAAGTTGTTCCCGTACATGGTTGCAGTTGCAAACTTCCTCAGTATCAACTAGGTGATTTGCTGGATAAAGCGGGTTTAACTGGCAAGTTTGGCGAGGAAGTTTTAGCTGGTCCGTGGGAAAACGCTAGTGTCGTAAAAATCGCTGACGGAATCGCTATATTAAATACGCTTGATTTTTTCACCCCGATGGTTGATGAACCAGAAATTCAAGGCAGAATAGCGGGCAGCAATGTGACAAGTGACATTTACACTTTGGGCGTAACCAATATAGCTAATGTTTTAACGATTATGGCGTACCCAGAAAACATGCCCAGTGAATTAGCCGTGGGAATGCTTAAGGGTCTAGGAGATTTCTGCCGTGAAATGGGCATTCCTGTGGTTGGAGGGCATACCATCAGAAACCCTTGGCCTATTATTGGCGGTGCTGCAACTGGCGTAAGTGCTCCTGAAAAAATAGTTTATACTCGTGGCGCAAAAGTGGGTGACCGATTATTCTTGACTAAGCCTTTGGGAATTGCACCTGCCATGGCGGCGTACCGTTTAAGAAAAGAAGAGGAAGGTAAAGAGCTTCTTGAGGGAGTGCCCGAGGATTTAATTGATGAGGCAGTTGAAGGCGCTATTACTGGCATGATTACTTCTAACAAGCCTGTTGCAGAAGCGATGCAGCAAGTTCCAGTGCACGCAGCAACGGATATTACCGGTTTTGGTCTCAAAGGCCATGCAGCTAACATGGCAGTTCTTGGCAACATTGATATCGTAATTAACCAGTTGGCAGTGATTCGCGGAACCCCAGTTTTAGCTGACCTCTTTGGTTACCCATTGTTAACTGGCGAAGCAAAAGAAACTGCGGGTGGAATATTGATTGCTGTAGCCCAAGAAGACGCTGACAATCTGCAGGATGAGTTGGATAAGCGAAGAGTTAGGCATTTTGAAGTTGGTTATGTTGCAAAGGGCGCTGGAAACGTGAATGTTCTTAAAAACGCTAAAGTGCTAGAGGCATAGAAACGCTATTGCTCTATAGCCCCCCTTATTTAAAGGCGCATACGGAAGCGTATGCGCAACAGCAAAGTCAACATGGAAACGGCGAGGTCTCTCTCAGCAGACCCCCCCTCCCTTATATAAAGCAATGTTGAACAGGACGCTGTTGCTCTCCACAGACCCCATCCCCCTATAAAAAGCAGCCAAACACAGGTGAACTTGCGGTTACCTAAAGGGTAAGGAAGATTGATTTTTTTGCCGCTAAAGGGCGGTTAAGGGTCTTCAGGGCCTTTTCTTTTCATTATCGATGCTGGCAGCGAGTACATGTAAAATGTGCCAATCGGGTCTTTGATTTGGTTCATCAGCTTCTCAATGTCGTCAGCGCTGTAATGCTCCTGTTCGTTCTCTAACCCGAGAATCGACGCCAAAGCGCTAAGCATGGCTGCTCCCTGTTCAGGCGCGTTCGGGCAAGGTCCACCGCATCCAGTGCAGGGCATATCCACTTTGAGGCATTGAGCGCCGCATCCGCTGCGTGTTGCGGGTCCCATGCAAATTATGCCTTGTTCAAGCAGGCACTTTTCGGGTTCAGGAGTTATCTCGTGAACACGGTAGATTTTAGTGATTTGTTTGTTTTCTTTTTTGCGAGTGCATTCGTCACAGACTGATTTTAGTGGCGCAAGAACTGAGCCTTTTGGTGGCAATTGACCTTTTGCTATGGCTTCAACGGCGTTAGCGATTAATTTAACTGGCGGTGGGCAACCGGGCAGATAATAGTCCACGTCTACGATTTGGTCGAGTGTATTTACGGTGTTATAGAATTCTGGAAGAGTTAAAATGCCCTCTTTGACTTCAGTTTTTAACTGTGGAGTCGTCTTCTGCGGGTTGCTGGTTGATGGGCTTCCAATATAGACTTTGTTGAAGATTTCTTGGCGGTTGTGTAGGTTTGCTAAGCCGGGAATCGAGCCTTCTTGTGCACATGAGCCGAAAGCTACAAGCGTTTTAGACTTTGCACGGATGATTTTTGCCATGTGCTCTTGCTCAGAGTTGCGAATTGACCCGTTAAAGAAGGTAATGTCGATGTACTTGTCAGGCAGGGCTTCAACGTCTTTGTATTTAATGTCCATTGCTACTGGCCAGAAAACTATGTCGGCGATGTTTACTACGTCAAGGATTTTCTCGTTAATGTCTAATACTGCTATTTCGCAGCCGCCGCAGCTCGCAGCCCAGTAAAAGGCTATTTTCAGTTTCTCAGCAGTCACCTCTATTCACTCCTCCACCCACAAAGAACAGCCTTCGCAGTGAGCGGGTTGTCTTCGGATTGCTCCATCAAACTCAATTTGCGATTCAAGAGCACGTCTCCATTCGCAAAAAGCGCCTTTGCATTTTTTGTTGACTTCAAGTTCTGTCTGGGAACCCATTCGCCATCACACTTGCTCTAGTAGTTTTGAAGAGTTAACACGCAATTCATTAAACGCTAATTCTGCAGGCGATAAGCCCATTGCTAAACCTAGCAGTTGAGGGTAATGTATGATTGGGATACCGTAGGTTTCGTTGAAGGTTTTTTCAATGCGCAACTCGTTGGTGTCGTACATGATGTGGCAGAATGGGCAAATAGTAATCATAGCTTGAGCCTCGACATCTTTAACGTGGGTTAACTTGTCACGTGCCAGTTGCAGGGCGACTTTGTCGTTGACTCCGACGCTTGGGGCACCGCAGCATTCTGTTTCATCCATGTAGTCTAAGCATTTGGCGCCTGTTGCTTCAACAAGTGATTTGAGCACTTTTGGGTCTTCTGGGTCATCAAACCCAATGAAGGATTCAGGCCGTAG
>CAYMLF010000115.1:0-7227 GCA_964391275.1 uncultured Candidatus Bathyarchaeia archaeon | reverse complement strand
TATGCCTGATTTCGATGTAGTACTTTTAGAAGACGAAACAGGCGGCTACGTAGCTGTTGTGCCTGCTTTACCTGGATGCCATACACAAGGTGACACATTAGCTGAAGTTATGGAAAACGCCAAAGAAGCCATCGATCTTTATCTAGAAACCTTGACTTTAGCGGAAAAGAAAGAATTATTGAAAGAAAAAGTCGTGAGTATTCAAAAAGTGAAAGTCTTTGCCTAAAATTCCGCCAGTAAGCGCTGATCAGATAATTAAGATTTTACAACGGTAGTAGTCGGCGCTAAGCTCCCTAACGACGACTACTTCTCAATTGAAAGTGCGAGGGGTTCCTCTGTGTTGCGTTGACTAGCTAAGTCTGTGGCTTGGAACTCACAAAAACTATCGAGAAACCCCTCCTCTTAGCTGTTCCAAAACCAAAGACAAAGCCCCGCCTCCTCATCAACAAAAGAAACCACAGTTACCACTGCCCCCTTTGGCAATACTCAGTTTTGCTTCTGAGATTTAGCAATGAGAAGGATCTTTCAAGTGTGACAGGCCAGCAAAAAAACTTGGCTGCCAATTAGTTCATGTTTATTTTTTAAAATTTAAATAGTTGACTTATAAGTATGCTACTTATGATTCAACAATTTGTGAATCGCCGCCAAGAGCTACGGTTTCTAGAAGAGCACTATAAATCTAAAACAGCCGAATTAGTCATTATTTATGGCAGGCGCAGAGTGGGAAAAACAGAGCTAACCATAAAGTTTGCGGCAGACAACCCGCACATTTACTTCCTAGCTGACCGCCGGCCCGAAACAGAACTAATCCAAGAACTAAAACAGCAGATGAGCCTCTACCTGAAAAACGAAAGCTTTGCTAAGCTAGATGTGAAAGACTGGGTTGAACTTTTTCATGAGTTTACCAATTGGAACAAAAACAACCCTGCCGTCGTGATAATTGACGAGTTTCCCCAGTTAATTGAAGCAAACCGCGCTGTACCCTCAATGTTTCAAAAAATCTGGGACCAAAACCTCAAAAACACATCGATAATGCTCATTTTACTTGGCTCATCCATTGCGATGATGGAAACTGAAGTGCTGGATTATAAGAGTCCGCTCTACGGTAGAAGAACCGCCCAATGGAAAGTTCAACCACTCAAAATCCAGCACCTAAAACCGTTCTTTCCAAACTATAACCTTGAAACACTAATACATATCTACGCCTGTTTAGGCGGCATACCAGCATACCTTCAAAAATTCAACCCTCAAAACGACTTCTGGAAAAATGTGCAGCAAAAAATCTTGACAAAAGGCGAGTTTCTATATGGAGAAGCAGAATTCCTTCTTTGCGAAGAACTCCGAGAACCACGTAACTACAACATAATTCTAAAAGCAATTGCCCAAGAAGCCCAAACCTTCGGAGAAATCCTCAACAAAACCAGTGTAGACCGAAGTATGCTCTCTAAATATGCAAGCGTACTCGAAGACTTAGGTTTTATAAAAAGGGTAAACCCCATAGGCATAACGCCTAAACCTAGAAAAAGCCAGTATATCATTGCAGATAACTACCTGAATTTCTGGTTCAAGTACGTTTTTTCTAACAGAGCTGAACTAGAAATAGGAAGCAGTGAAACGGTGCTAAACAAAATTAAACAAGATTATAGCGTTTATTTGGGGCATGCATACGAGCAAATTGTTTCTGAACTCCTAAGCGAGATGCAAGCAAACCGAACCCTGCCTTTCAATTTCACGTCGATTGGAAAATGGTGGTATAAAAACGATGAAATAGACCTAATAGCCTTAGATGAAGAAAACCAAACCGCCACCTTCATTGAAACAAAATGGAGCAACCTAAGCCTAACCGATTGCCAAAGAATACTTCAGAATCTAAAGGGCAAAGCTAAACAATTCAGATGGAGCCGCAAAAAAGAAACCTATGCAATCGTCGCAAAGCACATCAAAGAAAAACAGCTACTTACCTCAGAAGGAGCGCTATTTTTTGACCTTGAAGACTTCGAAAAAATGCTGGACATCAGGCAAGAGTCATAAGCATCTGACAAGCACGCTGACTATAGATGCCCTTACCCGCATGGAATCGAAGCCTTGCTGGATGAGAGCAGTAACAGAGAAAATCAGTGCCCGGCGTCAGCTGCCGCAAATCAAAGGATAACCCAAACCACAACCCAAAAAATGCCGCTACGAATCGCCCTAAAGTTTGGCTTAAGACCACTTGAACATCTTTCGTAGGTTTGCACCTTCATCGTTTTTGGACCGTCTTTTGGTGATTAATCTTTTCTCTGTTCTTGGCAGTCCCCACGGCGTGAAATTACGAGCTTCTATGTTTCAATACCTGAGTAATAGTCGTCGGTAGGAAGGACTATAGAAACTCCTGCTTCTAGCAATCCGTCTACCGGTTTGATGGCAACCTAGACTAACGCTGTATCTGCTTGTTGGTTGGCGGCGTCTGATTTATTTATTATTTCAAGGCCTTTTAATGAGTTGAATTTCGGTTTACTGTATGGAAAACTCTTTTCTATATTTACGAGGCCGTGCTCTATGTCGGTTGCTAGTAGGGTTATGAGGTGCTGGATTTTTGTGGATGCTTGAAGTTTTAGGATTATTTTGCTATGGTCGCTTAGTGCTACTGGTAAGTGGGGGGTGAAGTTGGCTGAGTATGCGGCGTTGAGGGCTTGGTCAACGTTGAGGGTTACGGTTAGGGTTTTAGCTTCAAGGAGACGGTTGTGTCGGCCGCATAGTTCGTTGTATTGTTGTAGGAGTTTATCTTGCCGCTCCGGCTTTAAATCTTGGAATTCTTGCATGTGCCAGGGATTTTCTTGATTGAACATGCGGCGCTGGATTTGGGCAATCTGTCTGATCTCTGGGTAACTTGTATACTCTGGGTTGGCTGGGTCAATTATCTGAAGCCCCAGTAAAGGAGGATTTCGGGTGGGGTCTTTGCTTAAGTTCGTTCCCAAGATTAGCCGGTTCTTATACGGTATGGCGGTGTATAGGCATGCAATTTCCAAAACCTGTTTCTCTACTTGTAGCTCAAAAGCTATTTTGCCCCAATCTGCAACGTCTGCCGGTAAGCGGGGGACAAACGACACTGCCCCACTATGACGACCTTCAAAGGCAGCATCCACGTTAACTCTTATAGTTAGCGTCTTTACTTGTGCTCGTTGGCGGGCTTTGCGGATGACTTCTCTGTACTCACATATTGCCTTTGCCAAATCTCTGTCATTTAGCCTTGATCGGAACATGAAGTTTTCCCATCCGAGTTGATTTTGCTTTGCTTGGGTATAGGAGCGAAGCTTTTCAAGATCACGATGCACCGTGCGGCGGCTAACCCCCAGCAGCACAGCGATTTGTTTGATGGAGTAGCCTTGCATTTGCAGTTTTAGAATTTGTTTGCGCCGGCGTTTTTCAGATTGATATTTGGCTATGCTCTTGTAGTAGCGGCCGCCCCGAATACGGCGGTAACAGGCATTGCGCTTGATGTTGCTGTGTTTTTTGCAGTCAAAAACCCTCCCCCTCAAAGCACCACTCCCAAGACACCCAATCTCAAAGCAACCTCTGAGACTCTTTCATTGCACTATCCTTTTAACACTTAACCTATCGCCAAACACATGTCTCAAATTTAACCGCAAAAACAATCTAAACAGGCCAAATCAGCAAGAAAACATTAAGAAACTGAAGATAATATGCCAAGTTTCAAGAACCCAAAAAACCCAATTTAAGCCCCAACCCCCAAAAAAAGCCCAAACACAGCCAAATAAAAACCCAAAACCACCCACCCCCACACAAAACAACGCTAAAATGTGACAAATGCGCCAAAATCTGCCATAGCCACTGCAAGAGCCTAAAACTTAAGATTACTCCTCCAAATCCTTAGCTGTCAAATCAGCAACTGTGATTCCAGTTTTTCCTTGAGCTCCCGAAAACTCTTTTACAATTAGCTCCCCGAGCATGTGGGAATGTTTCCAATAGACATCCTTCAGCGTGTTCTCTGCATGGTAAGCGCAAAAGTAAACACCGATAATCGTTGGTATAACGCGGATTCTTATATGTTAAACAACAATTGTGCGATAACCTTTCTTTTTTAAACGTTCCAACTCAAACGATAAAGCATCAGAATCAGCACTCGGCGGACAAATAACAGTTAAGACTGCTGGACCTTGTAGACTCTTTAAAGCCTGAGACAGAGCGACCGACGCTGGATGCATCATTGCAGCTTCCTCATGCGCTTCTTCCTCAGTAATTAACACCTGTGATAGCTTCTGCGCTGGCTCCATGCTGGATTTGCTTAACTGGTCAATAGATCGCTTAATCCGCTGCAACTCCACTACCTGTAAAACCTTAGGCTTGTATTCCTCAATGCTGATTTTACCGGTTAACTCTATAGCCTTCTTAAGCGCTTCCCGTGAATCTATCGCCTGCGTTACCGCAATAACCTCTCTCTGGTTATAAACCGCTAAAGCGGACGGCAAACCCTCCCTCGCCAAAGTCAACGCAGACATAACCAAATCATAAGCCAACACATCAGCCTCTTCTGCATCTTTGGCGGTTAAATCAGCCACTATTACTCCAACATTACCTTGGCTTCCCGAGAACTGCTTAACAATCAACTCGCCAAGCCTGTATGAATGTCGCCAGTCGATGCTCTTTAAGGGATCTCCTGTCTGGTACGGGCGGTTACTGTGATAGTCGAGGCCTTGTTTGCTAATTATATTATTCGAAGATTGCGCACCGGTCATGCCTTTACCTTGTGCTGTTTGCTCTAAGAATTTGTTAGCTAGCCACTGCGCGTACTTTGCCCTGGGAATAATGTGCAAGCTTAGCGGCTCAAGAAGCTGCCCCGTTTCAATTAGACCTCGGCTGTTGGTATAAGCGGTTTTTAGCTGGATTTTTGAGGGGCCGGCTAATGGTGGCGTAAACCACATTGTAGCTTCTATGTTATCCTTAGTGGGCACTCTTATGGTTGGTTTGTCAATATGCGCCCATGAATCAACTGGCTCTATTTTAGCCAAGAGCTCATTCTGTGCTTGATTAGTTATCGTAAATTGCTTGGTCTCTGTGTCTCTTGCGACAATTCGGCTCCATGACTTCGATTCAGACAAAGACACCGTCGATATATCCCTAAAAGTTTTAGCCACTAATAAACCGATAAAACCAATCAAAACTATACTTGTTAGCGCTAAAGTAGCATTCCAAACTATTACCGAAACACCAAGGACAAATGCTAAGCTGCCATAAAGAAACTTTAAAACGTCACTTGCACGTCGACCGACCCGGTGAAAAGATAATACTTGAGTTACTGACACTGACTTTAAGGCTTTATCCAACAAAACAAATGCTGGGATGACAAACAAGAAGGCGTAAACTCCAACAAATGCCTCAAAAGCAAATGGTGCAAAAATCAACGAAGCTAAAACTAAACCCAAATTCAGGGTAGCCTTGGGCGTCTTATAAATCGAGTACAATTGAATCGTTAACAATGCGATAGCGATGCCTAGCTGGACTGGGGAACCGAATAAAAAAGTTAACACGAGCAATACAATCAGGTATGCTCTAGCCGCTGTCCCCGCAGTTAACATAGCCATTAATCTCATCTAATTAGCTTTTGGAACAGGAACCGTATTCAAAGCCCTTTCAATCACTTTTTTGGGTGTCACGTTATCCATTTCGGCTTCAGACTTTATGTGGACTCGATGCATGAGAGCTGCATATGCGAGGTTTTTTATATCATCTGGGATGACGAAGTCTCTGCCCTCAAGGAATGCGTATGCTCTTGAGCCTTTGAATAATGCAATGCTGGCTCTTGTACTTGGGCCGCCTTTAACATCGGGGTCCTGACGTAATGCATGGACTAAAGATACGATGTAGTCGCCTACTTCTTCGGAGACATGTACCTTCTTGACAACCGCCTGCAATTCAACAATCTCCTTTAAACTCACAACGCTTCTGATATCAGGTTCCTCAATGTAGTCTGCGTTGAAAAGGGCTTTCTTTTCATCATCTTTACCAAGATAGTCACTCCACGCTCTAAACATGAAACGGTCCGCCTGTACTTCAGTCAACGGATAGGTTCCCTCAGAACCATATGGTATCTGGCTAACAATAACCATGAATGGGTTAGCTAACGGATGGGTTGCACCCCCAATGGTTACCTGTTTTTCCTGCATTGCCTCGATCAAAGCTGCTTGTGTACGCGGTGTTGTACGGTTCAACTCATCAGCCAAAACCACGTTGGCAAACAATGGGCCAGCGACAAAACGGGAGTTACCATCAGGCGAATAAACGTTAAAACCCGTTACATCCGCGGGTAACATGTCGGGGGTAAACTGGATTCTTTTAAACTGTCCAGCTATAACCTTTGCAAAAGTCTTAGCGATCAGGGTTTTAGCTGTTCCTGGGTAACCTTCAATTAGAAGGTGTCCTTCGCTGAGTAAAGCTACTATCAGCAGTTTCTTGTTTTCTTGTTTACCGATTATAACTTTGGAGATTTCATCAAGAATCCTATTTGGGATACTGTGTAATTCCTTAACTTCCTTCAAGCTTACCCCTCTTATAGAACCGATTAAAAGAATATGCCATTACTACAACTATTAAGGCTAGCGTTCCCAACGGAGAAGCAACCAATCCATAAACAACCGCCAAAGCGCCCTTAGCCTCATCTAAGGCGGTCGTTGGCAAATGTGACTGGTCAATATAAACCTGCGAGATACCGCCTCCGATGTACGCTGTTTTATTAATGAATTCACGGTTGCTGCCTTGATAGATCATGCCATTAATCGCCAAACTCGGATCAGAAACCACCACGACATAGCCCTGGCCCAATTTAGCGTACGCAGCAACAGGCAACGGCCCATTCGATTCTCCTGTATCATAGGTTGCGTTATTATTGGCATCTGCAAAGCTAAAATCAGAAGAGAAAGCAATAGGCATCATACCGGTTGTACCGTTCAGATAAGTGGCATGGTTAAAAATTATACTGCTAACGTTAACATTAGCGGTTGTAGGCGCAAAGTCGGTGATTGTTGGGAACCATTTATTCTTATAATTGAACAGCGGATCCAGCAAGGTCTGCCCGCTAAATCTTGCATTCAACCCCAAGTTTCCAAGCACTTGATCACCATACCCGTAATCATCCAGTAGAACCAGTGCTCCTCCGGAAGATACATAATTATTAATTATTGAGAGTTCAGCTGTGGTAAACTGCTCATAGGGCACAAGAACCAATGCAGT
>CAYMLF010000114.1:4192-7290 GCA_964391275.1 uncultured Candidatus Bathyarchaeia archaeon | reverse complement strand
TCCCCTTAAGTGTGTGTAACAAATGTTTCTTCTAAATCTTAATATCGCAACAATTCAGTAAGCCTCGGGTATGCTTGACGCACTATTGTTGATACGACTCGTTCTAGCCTTTGCAGTAGGCGCTATTTGGGTTTCAGCAATCACAATAATAGCTGACAAAAAAGGCCCCGTAGTCGGCGGTGTCCTAGGCGGTTTTCCATCCACAGGCGCCTTCTCCTTCCTGTTCATAGCGATAAACCAGTCCACGGAAGCCGCTGTTAATGCCACAATCGTTTTCCCGCTTGCATTTTCCATAACAAATGCTTTCCTGCTTTCCTATGCATATTTTTCCAAGAAAGGTTTCACAAAAGGTCTATCAATTTCGTTGCTAACATGGTTCATAGCCTCCACATTAATCGTTGCCTCAAACATCCAAAACTACGCTATCGCCCTTGGCAGTGGAGCACTAATTTCAATTGTTATTTACTACATGTTTACAAGAAAGTTAAAGCTGCCAAACTGCACTGGCGAGAGAAAGAATTATGGTTTCTCAGGGGTTTTGCTACGGGGAATCGGCGCTGGAGCACTTGTTTCAGCATCTGTTCTTCTCAGCCAAATTGGCAGTCCACTCTTGGGTGGCGTCGCAGCAGCTTTGCCTGCGGTTTTCACTTCAACCTTGATTATTTTGAATAAGCTTAAGGGAACTGAATTTACGCGTTCAATAACTAAGCCGCTTGTTTTCTCAGGCATATTCACGGTTATTCCCTACAGCATAACTGTGCATTACTTGTATCCTACAGCTGGAATATGGCTTGGAACACTGTTCTCTTATATGCTCGCTATCCCGCTTGCAGCGTTATCGTACTACATTGCAAAATAAGCCTCACAAAACAAATTTGAGCATACCTGTAGCCTTCTAAATTAGCTGTCGCTAACTTTTTGGAAAAAAGTTTTAAGCTAGCTGACTTTATTCTCTACGCGGAGAATCCGATGACTGTTCATATTAGACGTGTATTAATTGAAGCTTTAAAGGCGAGAGAAACTTCTCTTGTTGAATTATCTGAAGCTCTTTGTGCTGTAAATGGCGTTGAAGAATGCGACATGGTGGTAACTGATGTCGACGCTAAGACTGAAACTATAAAGTTAACAGTAAGGGGCGCCAACATCGAATACAGTGGAATTTTAACTATACTACAGGACAACGGTGTCTCTGTCAAAGGTGTAGATGAGGTTAGCGTATCCAAGGTTAAGCCGTCACTGCAAAGGCCATCTGCCTAATACTACTGTTATATTAGCAGGTCTAACAAGTAGCCGATTATAAAAGCGAGAACTCCAAAGGCAACCATTCTTAACCCTTTTTTGTAAGGATTTGTTTTACCTATCCGCCCCATATAGACGCCAGCGGTGAATAGTGTTGCTAAGGCTAGTGCTACTGAAATCCATCCTGCTAACGCAATATTTAGTATACCAGTGTAGGAGAGTAGAAACGGCGTCACGGTAATGGCGCACGAAAATAACGGTGTTGCCAAGTTGATCAGGGTAGCAAGTATTATAGTGTACCTTGCGCTTTTTTGGATGCTGGTGTCTGTTAAATCAGTGAATAAGGCTTTTTCTAGGTCAGCGATTTTTCTTTCCTGCTCTAGGCTTTCAGCTTCGTAAACGCTGACGCCTGTTGAGATGCCCAGTGCGATGCTGGTTGTTAGCATTGTTACGATTATGACGTTTAAGCCTGCTTGAGTGGCAAAGGCTGAACCTACAATTATGCCTAGAAGCATGAATGTTGAATCGAATAGTGTGTTTATGAAGAATCTGCGGATGATGGGGCCAACGCTTTCGTGTTTAAGCGCTTCACGTAAATCTTTCATCAGCTAATACCTGTTGGGGTAAAAATATAGTTAGCATAGTTATAAGTGCTATCCTTGCCTGCTTGGCACGATATACTAATTAATTGTACAATTATCTTAAACCGCAGTTTGATAAAGATTTCTAAGAAAAAGGCAAAAACTTGGCAGGGTTTTAGATTCCAAATACTTCAAGCAGATATTGAAGCACTATGAAGATTGCGTAGACACCCATCAATATCAAAGAATCTTTCTTGCCTAATTCTCCATTTCTGGAACGCCAGAAAACAATTATTATTGATGCCACTACGAACAATCCAGCAGTTAGGGGCAAAGCTATTCTTGGCAGTTGAATAGGGTGTATTAGAGCTATAATGCCGATTGTCAGCATTGAATCTGCAAGGACGTTTCCTAAAATGTTTCCAATACCTATATCGCCATCCTGCCTTTCCGATGCACGTATTGCAAAGGCCATTTCGGGCAAGCATGTTCCTATCGCAACGATTACTCCAATAAGAAATATGGGTAAGCCCAATACTGAACTTAATTCCTGTGCAGAGGTCGTAACTAGCTCACTGCCTATGAATAATACGGTAATGCCAATTACCAATAGAAATATTGTAATTCCTAGTCGGAACACTTCTTTTTGCCATCGCTTTTTCATCTGGACCTCTGGTAGTTTGCGTCCAGTTATAAGCAACCAAATAATGTAAACGATAAAAGCAGCTACTAGGATAGCGCCGTCGATATTTGAGAGGGAGCCATCGAGAAGCAGAATTACAGGAAGAAGAACTGCTATAAAAGAAATCTTGAGATTTTTAAGCATTGAAGAGGTCATTTTTTGGCTGCCAGCAAGGAAAACTACTACTCCAATTACTATTGTCAAGTCGGCAACGTTTGCGCCGAAGATAATGCCTAAACCAAAGGTAGAGGATCCTTCGATTGCGGCTAGAACACCGATGGATAGTTCGGGAAGAACCGCTAGTGTACCAGCTATCACTACGCCAGTGACGAAAGTGGAAAGGCGAAAGAACTTTGATAAGCCCAATAGTCGCTTCAGTGCCTCGTCGGCGCCATACACGACTATGGCGATTCCTGCAAAAAGCACCAGTAGAGTATACCAAGCCATATGGGTCATATCGACTATGCAGTCAATTTATTTAAAGCATTCTCAGAAATAACAGGATTTCTTAAAATAACTTTAAGGTAATCGTTATTCTGAAAAGAAACATATTAGAAGCAATTAGATGCTGAAAAAGCCTTGTTTCAGAGTTATAA
>CAYMLF010000114.1:0-4092 GCA_964391275.1 uncultured Candidatus Bathyarchaeia archaeon | reverse complement strand
AAGAAACATATTAGAAGCAATTAGATGCTGAAAAAGCCTTGTTTCAGAGTTATAACCGCTAGAAATGGCTTCACTTATGGCTTGATTAAAAACGGCTAATCAGTTACTTACCTTGGATTACGCGCTCAATGAATTCTTGAGGCATCATCGATTTCTCCGCAATACCCTCAACGCTCAACCCTTCCTTGTGCAGCCTTAAAACAACATCCCCCATAGCTTCGGCAATTTCGATTATGTGGTTGTCTGGGTCTCGAATCCTAAAAGCCCGTTGCCCCCAAGGATGCTCCATAATTGAGTGTATAACGTTGACTTGCTGCTTAACCAAGCTTTTAAATAGCGCTTCAAGGTTTGAGGCTTCAAAGTATATTTCAGCGTTATTGGCTCCAACCGCGAAGTTAGCGGCTTTATCCTTGAAAATAGTTTTTAAGGCATAGTTCTTTTCCCAAATAGACAAGCCACCTTCAAAACCTACGTTGGCTCCAAAATCAACCGTTATTTTCTGCCCCAAAATTACGTTGTAGAAGTGCTTTGATTTCTCCACGTCTGAAACAAAAAAGACGGCTGCTTGATATTTAGGTGCATCCTGCAGAGTCATCAATAATCACAGATGAATCTACGCTTTTGAATATTTAGGGATTATTTAACATTGACTAAGCAATTACTAAGTAAAAGTCAACACTTCTAAACGTGATAAAAGTACTAAAAAGGTAAAAAAGAAAGATAGGGTTTACTTGACTTTGTAGTCTTCTGAGTCAACCACAGTCTCTGGACCTGCACCGCCAGTTGGAGGAGGCACTGGTCCCGTGCTCGCTTGTGCGCCTGCTTGGGCTTGCTGTGCTTGTTGCTGTTTTGCCGCTTCAGCTGCTGCCTGCTGATACACTTTAGTTCCAACTTCTTGCAGAATCTTCTGGAGAGCATCGGATTTGGCTTTGATTTGCGCCATGTCATTGCTTGCCAACGCGTTCTTAAGTTCAGTTACTGCCGCGTCGATTTTCCCTGTTTCCTCGGTTGAGAGTTTGCCTGCAAGGTCTTGTTTGGTGCGTTCTGCAGTGTAGACGAGGCTGTCGGCTGTGTTGCGTGTTTCTGCTTCTTCTTTTTTCTTGCGGTCTTGCTCAGAGAACTGTTCTGCATCTTTGATTAAACGTTCTTTTTCTTCTTTGGATAGTTTTGTTGAAGCAGTGATTGTAATCTTTGATTGTTTGCCTGTTCCAAGGTCTTTAGCGGTGACGTTTAGGATGCCGTTAGCGTCAATGTCAAAGGTCACCTCAATTTGCGGTACACCTCTGGGCGCTGGCGGTAAATCGACAAGGTTAAACATGCCCAGCGAAACGTTGTCTGATGCCATTGCACGTTCGCCTTGCAATACGTGGATGGTGACGGCGGTTTGGAAGTCGGCTGCTGTTGTGAATGTTTGGCTGCGTTTGGTGGGGATGGTTGTGTTTTTGTCTAAGACTTTAGTCATTACTCCACCCATGGTTTCAACGCCCAACGAAAGCGGCGTAACGTCTAAGAGTAGTAGGTCGGTTACTTCGCCTGTTATGACTCCCGCTTGGATGGCTGCGCCGATGGCGACACATTCCATGGGGTCTAAGCCGCGTTCTGGAGACTTGCCCAAAATCTGCTCCACAAACCGCTGCACAAGAGGCATTCGGGTCATGCCGCCGATGAGTATGATTTTGTCAACTTGCTGAGGCGTCAATTTCGCATCTTCCAGCGCTTTAAGCAGAGTTGGCCTTGTCCGCTCAACAATAGGTTGCGCAAGAGATTCAAGCTTGGTTCTTGTCAGTGTCATGTGCAAGTGTTTGGGTCCTGAAGCATCAGCAGTTAAAAACGGCAAGTCAATATCAGTACTCATCAGCGTTGAGAGTTCAATTTTGGCTTTTTCAGCTGCATCTTTTAGGCGTGGCATTGCCATTCTGTCGCCTGAAATGTCTATGCCATTTTGCCGTTTAAATTCTTCAAGAATGTAGTTCATGACGGCTTTGTCCACGTCTGTTCCGCCTAACTGTGTATCGCCGCTGGTGCTGAGAACTTGGAAGACTCCCTTGCCAAAATCCATCAAGGTGACATCATGCGTTCCTCCGCCGAAGCTGAAAACGAGGATTTTCATTTCCTGCTGTAGCTTGTCGATGCCGTAAGCGAGGCATGCAGCGGTGGGTTCGTTGATGATACGCATGACTTCAAAGCCTGCGATTTCGCCTGCGTCTTTGGTGGCTTGCCGCTGGTTGTCGTCGAAGTGTGCTGGAACCGTGATGACTGCTTTTCGAATGTTTCCTCCAAGGTAGGTTTCAGCGTCTTTCTTTATCTTTTGCAAAATGAAAGCTGAAATCTGCTGGGGGCTGTATTCTTTGCTATACGCGTTTACTTTGACGTTTTGGCCCATTTTGCGTTTTATCTCGAAAAATGTGCCTTCTGGGTTAGTGGTGGCTTGACGTTTAGCGGGTTCACCTACCAACAGTTGCCCGTCTTTGGTGAAGGCAACAACTGACGGAAACATTTTTCCAGCCATAGTTGGCCCTTCCGCGCTGGGAATAACCGTGGAGTGCCCACCTTCATAGATGGCTGCTGCTGAATTGGTTGTTCCCAAATCTATACCTAATACTTTTTGATTGTTTTTTTGGTTACTCATACTTGTTTTTCCTCCGTTTGATTACTTTGATTTTCACATGGTTTTACCGCGACTTTGACTATGCTGGGTCGAATAACTCGGCCCCTCATGACATAGCCTTTTCTTATTTGCTCCACAACCGTTGACTCCGCCAAGTCGTCGCGTATGACAGCGGCTATTGCGTTGTGGCGTGAGGGATCAAAAATTTTTCCTTCGGGATTCTCTATTTCTGTGACGCCTTCTTGCTCAAGAGCTTTTCTGAGTTTCTTAAGCGTCATCTCGACTCCTTGGATGAAGCTTTGAGTTGAGGCTGAAACGTTACAGTTTTTTATGGCTAACTCTAATTCGTCTACTACATCAAGCAGCTGCGTTACTAAACGTTCGGTGCAGTGGCTTTTTACTTGTTCTGCTTCGCGTTCGAAGCGTTTCTTTTGGTTTTCAAAGTCAGCTTGCAAATACTTCAGCTTGGTCAGGTAGTCTTCGGCACGTTGTTTTTCGCATGCAAGAAGGTTTTCAAAATCGTTGGATTTTGATTCTTTGTCTTTTGCCATGGGTGATTCGCTCGTCTTGGTTTAGTTTATGCGATGTATTTTTCCTTTTTTGTTTCCTTAGATTGTGCCTTTTCAATTGGGAGTGCTGGGGCTTGGTTGTGCTGGATTGGTTGGTTTGCGATGCTGTTTGATTGTTCGATTAGTTTTCTGAATATGATTTCTGCTACTTGGTCTCCGACTGCTTCTTCTTTGAGTTCAGCGTTGAAGAAGTGTTTTTTGAAAGACTCTACTATCTCGTTTTTGTCAATTACGATGTTGGGGTTTGTGCTGTCGTTCCATGCTGAAGACATTAGTTTGTGTCCGAGTTCTAGGAATATGTTTACCATTGTTGTGTAGTCGATGTCAAAGGGTGCGTCTCCGGTTAGGAATCTTCCTTTTGCGAGTAGGATTTTTTTGTCGTTTTCGGGGGTTACGGTTAAGCTTCTACGCATACATCATTCACCTGTGGCATTGCGGTTTTGCACCGCTTCACCTGATGCACACGTGTGCATGTTTGCTTATAAATTTTTTTGGCGCCGACACATCAAATATACGTGTTTTGGCTGCAAAACTGCAACTGCTCCTTGCGTGCCAAAAAGGCTTAATCAAACAAACCACATTATTACAATAGCCATTTTTAAGGAAACAGCGATTATGAAGTTTGAAACCACCATCCAAGAAATAATCCCACGCACCCACGACGTCACAAGCTTCCGCTTTCCAAAGCCAGCCGACCTTCAATACAAACCCGGGCAATTCCTCTATATAACCATAAAGCAGGGCGGCAGCGAGTTGAGCAAGCATTTTAGCTTTAGCAGCAGCCCCACTGATGACTTTATAGAGTTTACCAAAAAATTTACTGATCATGAATTCTCTATGGCGCTGAAAGCTGCTCGTGTTGGTGATTGGGCGAGAATTGATGCGCCGTATGGGAATTTCACGTTTGAGGGTGAG
>CAYMLF010000113.1:0-7331 GCA_964391275.1 uncultured Candidatus Bathyarchaeia archaeon | reverse complement strand
CCCAACACTTGTTGAGACTATATATAAGGGGGGTTAGAGAAAAAATCACAGCTAAGATTAGACCCTGTTTACATGCGTTCTGGAGCAACAACCCCAATCAACGTTAAAGCGTTACTTAAAACCCTTCGAACAGCATCAGTCAGGGCAAGTCGAGCTGCGCTAAGCTCTGGTGTTTCAGCTTTAATCACTGGCAACGCATTGTAGAACGTGTTAAATTTGTCCGCAAGCGCGTTAGTGTAATCAGCTATCATGTTGGGTTTAAGGTATTCTGTGGCTTCAATGAACATGTCTGGGAAACCCGCCAGTTGCAGGATAAGTTCGCGCTCAAGTTTTTCGGTTAACTGCTCAAACGCTGGCTGAACAGTGACGTCACCGACTTTACGAATGATACTGCAAGCACGCGCATGAGTATACTGCACGTAAGGAGCACTGTTAGTTTCAAAGTTTAGCACACGGTCCCAAGTGAACACGACAGGTTTGCCTGAGTCAACATCTAAAAGCGCGTAACGTACCGCTCCCAAACCCACGAAATCAGCAATCCCACGCTTCTCTTCCTCAGACAACATGGGTGAACGTTTCGAAACTTCTTCATAAGCCCGACTAACCGCTTCATCTAGCACCTCATCAAAAGTTATGTAGCGTCCACGGCGACTGCTCATCTTGTAACCAGGCAGCGAAACCAGATTATAAGCAAAATGCACAAAACCGTCGGCTTCTTTGCCGTAACCTAACGCATACAATGCCAACTTGAGCTGCAACTGCGCCAGCGACTGCTCCATACCAATGACGTTTATGACTTTTTGTGCCCGCTTAAACTTCCAAACGCTGTAAGCGATGTCACGAGTCATGTACAATGTAGTGCCGTCTGCACGCATCAACGTTAACGGTGGAACCTCATGGTTTGCACGCAAACCCAACTTTTCCTTAAGCTGCAAGACATTTGCGGCTTTGTCAGCGTCAAAAACGTACACGCCCTCTTCAAGGTGAACAAAAGGCGAAGCCTTGAGCTTTGCCATTACTTCGTTGACTTGGCTGCTCCATACAAAGTCGCTTTCCCAATCCCAAGAGTCATAAAACACTGAAACGCGGCTCTGCGTCTGGCGGAAACCGTCAAGACATAAGTCGCTGACTTCACGAATAAGCGCTTTTGCGTTGGGTTCGCCATCCTCGTATCTGCGGTTTAGATGATTAATTCCTTCCTCTGGGTTTTCGTCATCGCTGATTCTAGCTAACAACGCCTCGAAAAGCACAGGGTACTTTTCTTTTAGTTCAGCGGCAATCGACACCCACTCGTCAAGTTCCTTATTTACTTTAACTAGGTCGTCAGCGTTTCGAGTGGCAACAGCCAATTCCTTTGCCTTTTTTAAGCGATTAATTTCCACGATACAGCAGGTTACTGTATAGATTTTACCAACAAACAAGTCAGATTTTTCAGTTGGTTTGGGTCTTCCAAGCTTATCGTAACCGTAAGCGACAACAGAGCTTTGGCGCCCCACATCATCAATATAGTAATGCGTTGAAACCTCATGTCCCCGACCTTTCAGGATACGCGCCAATGTGTCGCCTATCATGGGGTTTCTTGCTTGTCCAATGTGGATAGGATGCAACGGGTTAACACTGGTGTGTTCCACAATAACTTTTATAGGCTTATCAGTCTTAACGAATCCATAATCGGTTTTCAACTGTTTAATCGAATCCAAAGTGAACGCTGAAAACTTGGGAAAATTAACGTAGAAATTAATGTACCCTGCACCTGCAGTGGTTACTTTCTCGATCAAGTCAAACCGTGACTTATCAACTGCCCCAACAAGAGTTTCTGCTACAGCTAAAGGTTTCAGGTTCAGCTTTTTGGCTAACTCAAAACAAAGCGATGAAGCAAGTTGACCCAACTCAATGTTAGGCGTTTTGTTTAACGATATTGTGGACATTTTAACTTCTGGAATAGCCTTAGCTAAAGCGTCTGATAGCACGGCTTTGCATTCACTGCGGAATTGTTCAAACGGGTTTTCTGTTATCAATTTCTCTTCTCCGTCAATTTGCAGTTGGGTAACCAGTATTAACGGTTATATTTTAATTGTGGAATCGTCGCTTATGTGTCTAATGGATGCAAACTGGGATGAAAACACGTATAGTCTATTCAGATAAGTGCTTGGGGTATGGCACTTGGCACATTGAAGGTCCACAACGCATTAAAGTCGCGAAGGATATGCTGCAAGAAAAAGGCTACGAGTTTGTTGAGCCAACCGCTGCAAGTGAAGATGACGTTCTAAGCGTTCACGACATTGAATACATCTGGAACCTGAAAAAAGGCTTAGTTGAAGACAGCGACACACCAGCTTACGACAAGATCTACGATTTCGCTCGGCTTTCTGTTGGTGGAGCACTGTTGGCTTCCCAGATTAATGGGTTTTCACTGATGCGTCCACCTGGACACCATGTTGGCAGATACGGAGCTGCGCTTGGTGTTTACAGCCGTGGATTTTGCTACCTAAACAATATCGCAATCGCCGTTAAAGAATCCAGTAAACCCACTTTAATTTTGGATATTGATGGTCACCATGGCAATGGCACCCAAGAGGTTTTTTTGGGGGACGACAAAGTGTGGTATGTTTCAGTGCATCAGTCGCCGAATTATCCTGGCACAGGCTCAAAGTCGGAAAAGAACTGCATTAATTTTGGGTTGCCCCGGGATTGCGGTGAAGGCTGTTATTTGGAAACGCTCGATAAAGCTTGGGGCATGGTTGATTTGGACAAGTTTGAGGTTGTGGCTGTTTCAGCCGGTTTTGATACGCAACTAGGTGATTTGGCGTCTTTGGGTTTAACGGCGAAGAGTTATTATCAAATTGGCAAACGGGTTGCAGCTTTAGGGTTGCCAGCGTTTTTCGTGTTTGAAGGTGGTTATATGGGTGAAAAGAACGGTGTAAATATTGACATGTTCTTGAGAGGTTTTGACGAAAACAGGAAAATAAAGTAAAAATTACTTGTGGGATTTTTCGATTGCTTTCTTGTTTAATTTTTCGAGTTTCTCTGTTATTTTCATGGTGCGTTTTTCTGAAGCGGCTAGCATTGGTTTCCAGTCTTTGTTTTTGACGGCTTGGTTTAACTGGTCAATCTGTTCTGGCAGTTTCTGCAGTGCTTCGTTGAAGCGTTTCTCAGCTGCTTCGTCTGAGTCAACAGTGTCTAGGGCTTCTTCTGGGCATATTTCAACACATTGGGGGTTGTCATCACAGAGGTTACATGCTATGGCTTTTCCAGTGCCTGTGTGAATGGTTATACCACCGTGTTCACAGGCTTGAACACACCAATCGCAGCCTTTACATTTCTTTTCATCAATAATTAGTAAACCGTTAACTTCTGATTGAGTGAGCGCTTTCTCAGGGCATGCTTTAACGCATCTTGCGTCTTTGCATCCTCGGCATGATAGGGCAAAATTGAACATTGGCGCCATGCGGATAACGCGAATTCTTGAATGGACAGGATTCCAAACGCCTTCGCCTTTTTCTAGTGTGCAAGCGTATTCGCATAGTCCACACCCTATGCATTTGCTTGGGTCAACTGAAATGAATTTCCTTTGTTGCGTTTTAGCGGATTGCATGTGTAACCGAACCTAAAGGGTTATTGAAGTATGTCTGTGCATCATTGACATTTAACCCTTACTTAAAGAAAACAACAATTTGATGGAAAAAGCCGATTTCAGATAAAAAGCTGTAAAAAATAAAAACAACCAATCAAACAAGCACTTTTGCTGTGTTGACAAAGTCTGTTGCTCTCGCAGTAGACCCTATCCCCTACAAAAAGCGCTGAAATCTGGTATTCTCGCTAAGGCAACTGTCGGATAACCAATTTATTGTGTTAAAGGTTGCCTTTTAGTCGAGCCCTAACTGTTTCATAACAAAAGATTGCAAGGAAGATGCCTGTTGCAGAACTAAAGAATACGTATTCACTACTGACGACGTCTGGTTGAAGAAGGGTGAGTTCAAGCACCAAAATTACTGCACAAAAAACCGTGTAGAAAAGGCACCTAGGAATTAGGAAGCGATTAATTTTTACACAACTATCCAACAAAACCCTGTTGACAGTGTAATTGCCGATTTCACGTCTGACAAGTCCAGCCTGCTCCAATTTTCCAAGATGGTACTGGGCTACTGATGGACTGCTCAGTTTAAGCGCTCTTTGAACTTCGCGTATTCCGAGGGGCTTGTCGGTTTTCAGCATAAGACGGTAAATATCAAGGGTGGTTCCCTTTAGAATGTCCTCAGTTGTTTCGGCGGCTAACTTTTTTCACCCCTCGCAGATGATAATTCGCTGCACTTAAAGTTATTCTATTTATGTTCCCTCAACGTTATGAGTTGAAAAAAAGTAAACTAAAAATGGTGAACTTGTATAAAAAATGTCATTGAAACCTCAATCGTTGTAAAACATATTGACAACCGCAGAAACTGAATGACCCAAACAAAAAACCTATTGCAAAATTAGAAATGAAGACTTGAATAAAAAAAAGAAAAGGTTGGTTTGTTTATGGTCGCTTTTTAAGCAGTAAACCTACAAGAATTACTGTTATGATAATCGCTATACCCGTTCCGATAGTGTACATTTCGTAGGGTGGCAGTGAAGTTTGCTCTGTAGTTGTTGGTGGACTTGTTGTTGGTGCTTCAACCACGTTAACGTATGTGGTGGCAAAAGAGCTACCGTATGAGTCATCGCCCATGAAGGTTGCAGTTACAGTGTATTGTCCTGCAATCTCTGGTTTCCAGTTGTAGCCAAAAGTGCCGCTGTAGCCATCACTTGTGATGTCTGCAATGTGCATGTAGTTGCCGTTAGGGTCAACTGCGTCAAGTGAAACTGGAACACCAATTATTGTTTCGTTGTTGTAGATTCCAGCGATGGGCAGTTGCAGGTGAATGTGTTCCATAACTGTGGTCATTGATTCCTTTGAAACGCACGCTGTTCCTGACTGAGCAGGAGACATGTCTAAGACTGTGCCTCTAATCATTAAACCTGAACCTAATGGTACATCAACGTCTGGCGCAGTAACGGTTGTTTCGCTTTTACCTTTGCCGATCATGTACATCATGCATGTGTATGCGTCTGAGTAAGCCATGTATCCGTCAGCAATTGAGCCTTGGAAAACACGCGAGCCATCAGTTGAACCTGATTGCGTGCCTGCAAAACTCCAGATTTTTTCGCCATTGGTTATGTTGATTGCGTGCATTCTCCAGCCTCGTTTAATTGGCATGTCGGCTGAGTGTTCAGCGTTCATGGTGTAGTAGACTCCGTCAGCTATCATGCCGCAGGCGTGCCATGGGTTAACTGTTTCATTGTTTCCTGTGTAGGGTGTTTCGTATGGTGAAGCTGCAGGGTCAAAGTATGACCAGACAATTTTTCCGTTGGTCCAGTTAATTGCTGTTACTGAGTCAAATTGGTTGGACATTATCATGCCGCCGTAGCTGCATGAGCCGTAAGTTCCGAAGGTGCCCCATGGATAGCTGGATAATTCGCTCTTCCAAAGGTATGCTCCAGTTTTTACGTCCCAACAGTGCCAGTAACCGTCGTTGTAGCGTTGTGCCAGTTTGCCGTGGTCAGCTTGTGCTGGTGTTCCTTCAGTCGCGTATGCTATTCCAGTGGTAATGTTTGCTACAAGTTCTCCTGTCTCTAAACTGTATGATAAGATTCTTGAAGCACTTGGGCTGACAGCTAATCCAGCTTCATAATCAACTGTTGCTGGTAGACTGCTAAGTGGCCAAGATATGTTGCTTACAACTCTTGTTGTAAAGTCGTTACTTGAGCCCGCGGTTGTCCATTTTATTAATCTGCGTTGAGCTGATGCGCCCGACCCTATTGTTTGTACACCGTAAGCATATGGTTCAGCAAAGTATGTGCTTGCTGTCGTTATTGGGGAGGTTGAGTAGTTACCGACAATGTTGCCGTTCCATGGGTCATATTTAATGAAGAAACCGTTGCCCATGTATCCAAGATAGACTGTTGCTAAGTGAGGTTCTGCTTCAGCGATTTCTGAGGTACCAGCGTCATAGATTAGGAAAGTTGGCGTTTGTACTGCCGGGTATTTTTCCCAATATACTTCGCCTGTTCGGATGTCAAAGCATTGCCAAACGCTCTGTGTTTGTCCATCAACAACTTTCGTGGTTGTCCAGTATCCTCTTCCCGAGTAGATCAGTGTTGGGTGACCGTAGATGACACGTGCGCTTTCCCAGATTGTTTGAGTGCCCATTGTTCCGCCAACTAGACCACCGATGTTGAATGGCCGCTTCCAGACCACGTGTGCAGATTTAGGTCCAGTAACATAGGGTAAATAGCCGTATCTTGGTTGTGCATAAGTGTTTGTGTCTGCTGGCCAATAATCTCCGCCTCCAACGATGCCTGTCGATGGATAATTGCCAAGAATTGACCACCATTCACGGTTATGTGTCGTGATTGGTCGTGTCCAGTAATCTGTTGGTAGTGATGACATTGGCCAAGATAGCACTGGGTCGTCCTGTACAATCAGGGTGTATGGGCCGTCAGAGCTAGGCTCGTAGTAGATTGAATCGAAATATCGTGGTCGATTAAACATGCCTGCCGTGTAAGGACCAATTGCTTCAATACTGGGATAGTTTACGCCTTCAAAGTAGGTTCCGTTTGGGAAGTATTGCCCAAGGAAATCGAATTTGATGCTGTATTCCCCAGTCTGGTCAGGTATGTATTCAAACCATGCAGTCGCGTCCGCAACGTATGAGTCTTTGACAAAAACGTCTTGTGTACCGTCAGGTTTGGTGATGGTGACTTCGTAGGATTGCAGGTACTTGTAGTTAGCGCCCAGATAGACGGATTGGAGCCAAATGTTTACTATAATTGGCTGTCCTATACCCACAGTGTGGGGTCTAAAGCTTAGGCGAGCAATTGTTTCAGCAGTTGTCTGAGGAGTCACGCCTGTTGGTATTGCTACAGTCGGCTGCTCAGAAGCGGGTTGAGCTTCAACAGGTTGATTGTTTAAAATCATAAAGGTCGAAGTTGCTAACAATAGTATAGCGAATAGACTAAACCATTTCTCTGAAATTTTCATTTTTTTCTATCTCCTCTCGAAATTAGCGAAACTTTGAGAATCGCTGACCCCTATGATGCACTTATTAGTTATAAGTATTATCAAAAAAAGAGCATAAAAGCATGTATTAAAAAATAGTTGAGATTTTTTTAAATAAACATGTTTTTTATTGGATTAAATCCAAAGGAATGAAACATGGAACAAAAGTACGTTATATGCTTAATTATAGGGACCGATTGGTGCGGAGGGTGGGATTTGAACCCACGAACCCCTGCGGGATAGGAGCCTCAGT
>CAYMLF010000112.1:0-7336 GCA_964391275.1 uncultured Candidatus Bathyarchaeia archaeon | reverse complement strand
TGTACACCGAGATAATGCGCAGACTTCAGATTTCAAGCCTAAATTGGCAATTTCTTTAACAATACGTTTTTCGCCTTCTGAAGAGCTGGGAAAACCTGCTTCGATAGCATCTACGCCTAACTGGCTTAGCTGGCGTGCAATCTCTATTTTGTCGTCAGCAGTTAAAGAAACACCTGGGGTTTGCTCCCCATCACGTAGTGTGGTATCAAAGATTCTGATACGTTTTTGGCTCATTTTTTCAACCAGGCTTACACTGTTAGGGCTGCAGCAATGGCTTCTGCCATTCCCACGGTCGTGGTTTTGCCGCCGCAGTCTGGAACAGTTTGACCGTTTTCTAAAGCGTATACTACTCCATTCTCTATTGCTTTACCTGCTTGTAAACATTTTTTGTCATTGTATTTTTCGCCTAGCCAGTCTAACATCATTTTTGCTGAAAGTATCATGCTGATTGGGTTTGCAGTATGTTTGCCCGCACGGTTTGGTGCTGAGCCATGGATTGGTTCGAATAAAGCGAAGTTTTCGCCGATGTTTGCTCCTGGAGCCATGCCTAAACCGCCTATTTGCTGTGCTGCCTCATCAGAGAGAATGTCGCCGAACATGTTGCAGGTGCATAAGACGTCGAATTCTTGTGGTTCCTTGATTAGGCGCATAGATGCTGCGTCAACGTATAACTCGTTAAAGGCGATGTCGGGGTATTGTTTGGCTGTTTCTCGGCAGATGCCGGCGAATAAACCGTCAGTTACGCGCATAACGTTAGCTTTGTGAATTGCGGTGACTTTCTTTTTACCATTGCGTAAACGTGCCATCTCGAAGGCTTTCTTGGCTATGCGTTCACAGTTCTTGCGTGTGATAACTCTTAAGCACAGAGTTGTGTCGTTGCCTATGGTGAACTCTAAGCCTTTGTAAACGTCCTCAGTGTTTTCACGCACAAACAGCATGTCAATGTCTGGACGCGCAACTTTAACAGCAGGGTAAGCTTTCAAGGGGCGCAAGTTAGCGTACAAATCAAACATTAAACGTAGTTTAACGATGACGTCAGCAGCTGATTCTCCAACTGGACCCTTCAGGCAAGCATGAGAAGCTTTAACCTTCTCAACAGTGTCCGCTGGCAAGGCTGCACCGAATTTCTCAAGTGCAATGTCGCCTGCTGGAGCGTCAATAAGTTTTAAGTTTATTCCGAATTTCTTTTGAACTGAATCTAGGACTTTTGTTGTGGCTTCGGTTAATTCTGGACCTATACCGTCGCCTGGAATCACAGATATTTTGTATTGAGTCATTTCTTGTTTATTCTCCTTTGTAAATTCTCTATTAATCCGCCATCTGATAGGATTGTTTGGATGAATGGTGGAAGCTTGGGAACTTGGAAGGTTTTGCCGTTAGTGGCGTTTTCGATTTTGCCGGTTTCAAAGTTCACTGTTAACTGGTCACCGTCAGAAACCGCTTCTGATATGCCTTTACATTCGATAACGGGTAAACCAATGTTTATGGCGTTACGGAAAAAGATGCGTGCAAACGATTCTGCGATGACGCATTTTACACCTGAATATTTTAACGCTAAAGGTGCTTGTTCACGGCTTGAGCCGCATCCAAAGTTTTTGCCGCCGACAATGATTACGCCGTCTTTGGCTTTCGCTGGGAAAGCGGGGTCTAAGCCTTCTAAGGCGTGCTTGGCTAAATCGTAGGGGTCAACTAGGATTAGGTATTTGCCCGGCAAGATTACGTCGGTGTCTATGTTGTTGCCGAATTTTATTACTGGTCCAGAGACTTTCATGTTCATTTTGCTTTTGCCTCCAATTTTCTTGGGTCAGTGATTTTTCCTGTTACCGCCGAAGCTGCAACGGTTGCTGGGGAAGCTAAAAACACGCTGGCTTGTGTGCTGCCCATTCTGCCGATGAAGTTACGGTTTGAAGTACTAACGCAAGTTTCACCTGCTGCCAGTAAGCCGATGTGTCCTCCTAAGCATGGACCACAAGCGGAACCGCAAACGACCGCACCTGCTTCAGTGAATGTTTCAATTAAGCCTTCAGCTAATGCTTGCTTGTAAACTTCCACGGAAGCTGGAATCACCAGTGCCCGAACGCCATCTTTGACTTTTTTGCCTTTAATTACTTGAGCGGCTAAGCGCAAGTCTTCTAGCCGACCGTTTGTGCATGAACCGATGAATGCCTGGTCAATTGGCATATCAACTTCCGAGACTGGCTTAACTTTATCTACGGATGAGGGGCATGCAACTTGAGGCTCCAACTTGGAAACGTTAAACTCCAACGTTTGAGCGTAAACGGCGTCTTTGTCGCTTTTCAGAGATGCGAAATCTGGCTGTTTTTTTACTCGGTTTTGCAGGAATTCTTTTGTTGTTGCGTCTGGCTCGATGATGCCGTTTTTGGCGCCCATTTCCACTGCCATGTTGCAGATTGTCATTCTTCCTGCGATGCTCATTTCTCGCATGGTTTGCCCTGTGAATTCTGCGCTCTTGTAGATTGCTCCGTCAACGCCTAGTTTGCCAATTATGTTTAGGACCAGGTCTTTTGCAGTAACGTATTTGCCGAATTTCCCGTTAACATCAATTTTGATTGCTTCAGGCACTTTCAGCCAGATTTTTCCAGTTGCCATGACTGCGGCGGCTTCGGTTGAGCCAATGCCTGTAGCGAAAGCGCCAAACGCGCCGTAAGTACAAGTGTGCGAGTCTGCGCCTACAATAACTGTGCCTGGTACCACGTGCCCTTGCTCGGGCATAACTTGGTGGCAGATGCCGCCTCTGCCGACGTCGTATATGCGTAGTTTTTGGTCTTTAGCGAATTGGCGCATTGTTTTATGCAGTTCAGCAGCTTTAACTGATTCTGCTGGAACCTGATGGTCCAAAATCACGACTACTTTTTTGTTATCCCAAACTTTTTCTGTGCCTATTTTTTTGAATGATTCTACAGCTAAAGGTCCAGTTAAATCGTGAACCATAACAACGTCCACGTTAGCATCAACAATTTCGCCTGGACTAACAGACTTTTTGCCTGAAGCTTTAGCTAAGATTTTTTCTGTAATATTCATGTTTTTATCTTCTCTATTTTCCATTAGCAAGTATTCTTTTAATGTGCCCCTTGAAGAGCAAGACTCAAATCTTAAAGAAGGGAAAATTAAGCCTTTCCATTCAGTAAACGATTTTACTCGTCAATTCTTACTGATTTTGCGCCTCTGGAAAGGGCTGTTATGCCAGTTCTAGCTAATTCTATTACGCCGAAGGTTTTCATCAAGTTTAGGAAGGCATCGATTTTTCCCGAGCTTCCAGTGATTTCAACCATCATGGATTCTGGTGCAACATCAACAATGTGCCCTCGGAAGACTTCAACGCAGTTAATGATGTCTGAGCGTTCCTTGGTGGCTGGCACTGTAACTTTTACCAGCGCAAGTTCACGGGCTACCATGTTTCCGGATTCTAGCTGCTCAACTTTTATCACGTCAATAAGTTTGTTGAGTTGCTTTATGATTTGCTCGGTTGTCTTTTCGTCGCCGTTGGTGGTTATGGTTATTCTAGCGAGGTCTTCTTGTTCAGTTGGGCCGACGGTGATGCTTTCAATGTTAAAGTTTCTTCTCCTGAAAAGGTTGGAGATAGTGTGAAGCACACCTGGTTTGTTCTCAACGATTGCTGAGATAACTTTTGCTCTTATTTCTTCCATGTTTAATACTCTCCTTTCTGCTGTGGCAGACCACATCCTGGCGGAACAAATGGCACGACGTCTTCCTCAGGGGAGATTGGTACATCTATGACTGTTGAGACTTCGCTTTTTAACGCTTCCTTAACTGCTTTGTGGAATTCCGCTGTTGAACCGACCCGCACTCCGTTTGCCCCGTATGCTTGGGCTAGTTTAACGAAGTCAGGTGATTTGCCTAGTTTTACTGCCATGTAACGCCTGTTATAGAGCATTCTTTGCCATTGTGCAACCATGCCTAACACTGAATTGTTTAACACGATGACTGTGACAGGAATGTTTTCTTCAACACTGCAAGCTAACTCGTGCTCAGTCATTAAGAAACTGCCGTCTCCAGCAATATCCAAAACTGGCCTGTCTGGGCACGCAACCTTTGCACCTAAAGATGCTGGGAAGCCAAAACCCATAGTGCCCAAGCCGCCTGAAGTGATGAAGCTCCTTGGCTGTAAGGCTTTGTAGTATAGGGCTGACCACATTTGGTTTTGCCCAACCTCAGTAGTAACTATCGCGTCGTCAGGCAATAGACTTCTCAGTGAAGCGATTAAGTTTCTGGCTTTCAATTCTTTGCTATCGTCACAATTGAAGCTTGGGCTGAGCGTTTCTTTAGCTTCTTTAATACGGTTAACCCAAGCTTGACCAGGCTTGCGTTTTTTCAGCTCAGTAGTTAACCCTTCGTAAATCATTTGTAAGGATGGCTTGGCGTCGGAAACGATTGGTACTTCCACATCGATGTTTTTGCCTATTTCCGCAGCATCAATGTCTATATGAATGCGTTTAGCTTCTGGGCAGAAGCTGTCCAAGTTTGCTGAGGAACGATCAGAGAAGCGTGTTCCAACAGCTAAAATCACATCTGCTTCACCCACTAACTTGTTAGCTGCTGGGTTACCATGCATGCCAATGCTTCCAACGGATAAGGGATGAATTTCTGGGAAACAGCCCTTACCCATCAAGCTTGTAGCTACTGGAGCCATAAGCAACTCTGCAACCAACTTTAATTCTGCTGAAGCGTTAGAGCTAATTACTCCGCCGCCAGCCAGTAACAAGGGTCTTTCAGCGTGAGCTAACAAGTCGACTGCTCTACTGATCTGCATAGGGTTAGGAGCAACTGTTGGCTTGTAACCTCTACAATCAATTTCATCAGTTAACTCGATTTCTTTTTGTTCACTTTGAATATTTTTGGGCAGGTCAACTAGTACTGGTCCGGGTCTTCCTGTTGTGGCGATTAGGAAGGCTGTGTTGATTGTTTTTGGTATGTCTGTGGCGTCGCGGACTTGATAGTTGTGTTTTGTTATTGGCGTGGTTATGCCGACGATGTCTGCTTCTTGGAAGGCGTCTTTGCCAATCATGTAGGAACTGTTGATGCCTATAGTTGGAACTTGACCTGTTAAGGCGATTATTGGGGATGAATCCATGTAGGCATTCGCGATACCTGTGACTAGATTAGTTGCTCCTGGACCACTTGTTGCCATGCAAACTCCTGGTTTTCCACTTGCTCGTGCAAAACCGTCAGCCATGTGCGCTGCGTCTTGCTCGTGTCTTGTTAGAATGTGGCGGATCTTTGAGTCACAAAGGGCATCGTATACTGGAAGCAGTGCACCTCCTAGTATGCCAAACATAACGTCAACATGCTTGTTTTCTAAAGATTTGATTAGGGCTTTTGACCCAGTCATTTTAGTCATTTTCTAGTTTCTCTCCTCTGACCTGCGCTTTAAAGTGTACTCTGAACAGAAAATTTTACCTGAGAATTTTCCAGCGGCGTTTTCAGAGGGTAACCTGGGCAACTTATAAAATTTGTACCCGACGATCCCAACTATTGAGGTGACGATCCCTCATGTTCTTGCCTCTTGAAATTCTATGTACTTTTAAAGGTACATGTCTTTTTAAATAAAAAGCTTACGGTGTAGATAATTAAGATTTACAGTAAACAAGCAGTTTGAAGTACTGTTGATTCCTAAAAAAATCACTTGACCATAAGTTCTGTTTTGTATGGAGAAAGGGATAGCTAGAGTTTAAAGAGTTTTCTTCTAAATTTAGCTAATTCTTGGTGAATAATGAGCTACAGTTTTGCGGTCACTAGTGTAGCACTCAGTTAGCAACAACATAGCCATAATAACATAGCAAAGTTTAATCAAATGGTGAAGTTTTTGGCACAATCAAGGAGCAAAACCACCATTAAAGCAAAAAGTGGAAAAGTTGCTGATTCGTTTAACCCCTTCAAACAGGAAGCTACACCAATTGAAGAGCAATTTATGAATTGGAACAGCTTAATCAAAACGCCATATGACAAAAAAAAGGTTGACGCCTACTCGAGAACACGTGTAATCTTGATGAACGGTATAGAAAACAACGCCATCATAGAATCTCATGCAATCGCCCGTATGACCGAAAATGACCAAGTAAAGCGTAAAATGGCACAAATACGCAGAGCAGACTCTCAACACCAACTAACAGTAGACTGGCTAAACCCTGGCAACCAAACCATTCTTGAAACAACAATTGGATATGAACAAGTTGCAGTAGACTTAACCGCAAATTTGGCGAAAAACGAGGAAAACAGCTACTTCAAGCAGGTGCTTGACTTTGCGTTGCTCGAAGATTTTGACCACCTCTACCGTTACAGTCTGCTGCTCAAAATGCTTGAAGGAACCGACGCAGAAACCATAACGCAGGGGAAAACCGAAATAAAGCCCGGCAGACCAACCAGTGTCGAACATAGGCATCCTGACGATGAAATGCGTGACCATTTCATTAAAGACTCAACAAATGTCAAAACATGGATGAATTATTTCACGATTGTATCTGGCGAACAACAAACAATGAATTACTACCGAACACACGGTGCCAACCTACAAAATGACCTTGCCAGAAAACTCTATGCTGAAATTGCGGAAATCGAAGAACAACACGTTTCACAGTACGAAGCAGTTGGAGACCCCCTTGCAACACCGCTTGAAATGATGACTCTTATGCAGTTAACTGAAGCATACAATTACTACAGTTGCGCCCAAACCGAGACTAACGAACGATTGCGGGCAATATGGGAACAGTTTACGGCACATGAAATCGAGCATGTAAACATGTGCGCCGACATGCTTGAACGGTACGAGGGAAAAGATCTAAAACAACTAATGAAAACAGAAACAATTAAACCATTAATCGTTTTTGAACCCAACAAGGAATACGTCAACGAAGTGCTTGAGACTCAGGTTAACCTTAGACCCTACAATATGAGATTCATGCCAGAAGACGAATTACCATCTGACTGGCCGTCATTTGGTTATCAGGCAAAAGTCAACAAAGGCGGAGTACCATCAGAGATAGTGGAAGACGAATCGAAGGCAGCTTAAAGCTTCCCCTTCTTTTTTATTTTGTAGAAAAAAGAAATGTTGTGAAAAGCGCTATTTTCCCTGTTCAATCCGCTCTTCGATTGATTCAAAATCCTCGCTGAGTTCATTCACTTGTTTCTTCGTCAGCGTGTCTTGGGCTATGGGAATTACCTCTTTTTCTTCAACCTCAATATGTTTATCAAGCATGTGCTTTAGCAAGTTAACTTGAACTTTCCATTCTTCCCCAGTCTTACTTGATATTCTATCCAACCTATTCACTACACCAGTTCCCATTCGATGTTCTTCAAT
>CAYMLF010000111.1:0-7377 GCA_964391275.1 uncultured Candidatus Bathyarchaeia archaeon | reverse complement strand
CAATTTAGTTAAATAAGAGAGTTTTCAACTACTATTTCCTCAGTTTAGAAGAGGACAAACGTCGATAATGCTTATCCAAGAAATTATACTTGAGAACTTCATGAGTTACGAGTACGCTAGAGTACCGTTTAAGCAGGGCGTAAACGTGATTGGCGGTCCTAACGGGGCGGGAAAATCTTCGCTTCTGCTTGCTATTTCGGTGGGTTTGGGGCAAACTTACACTGAGCGGTCGCGTAAACTTAGCGATTTAATCCGTTGGGGCAGTGACCAAGCGCGTGTGACGCTGGTTTTAGATAATAGTAAACTGGGTAGCAGGCGTCCAGTGCCTAAGTACAGTAAAGACCAGCTTTTCTTAACTCGTATACTTCGTCGGGATGGCAAGTACTGGTTTGAACTGGAAAACCGTTCTGCCTCTAAACAAGACGTTGAGCGGCTTTTGGGCAGGTTTGGCGTTGACCCAGACAACATGTTAATCATTATGCATCAGAACATGGTGGAGCAGTTTAGTGTGCTCTCCAACGTTGACAAGTTGCGTATGGTTGAAGCCGCTGTGGGGCTTGAGCCTTTCCGCGAAAACGTTCTGCAAGCCAAAACCAAGCTTACAAGGATTTTAAGCCAAGAGGAATCCGTGGGCAAACTGCTAGAGTCCGCGGAGCAGACGCTCAATTACTGGCGTGAACAATACGAGAAATACCAAGAGAAAAAGCAGTTGCAGCTTAAACGGCGGTTTTTGGATCGTGAATTGGCTTGGGCTGATGTGGAGCGCCGTGAAAGCACGGTTAAGGGTTTGCAGGCGAATCTGCATAAGCATGAGGAAAGTCTGGGCAGGATTGAAGTTGAAAAGCAGGGTTTCACTGACGAGTTGAATGAGCAGCAGAATCAGCAGTCAAATTTGAAGGGCGAGGAGAAAACCGTTTTTAATGAACGTTTGAGTTTGGAGCGTGAAATCGCCCAGAAACAATTCACAGCCTCATTCATTGAGGAGCTGCTTGGGGAAGCCAAACTGTTAGAGCCAACAATTCAGAGCCGCAAAGGCGAGTTTAAACTGCTTAGAAGCGAAAACCTCAAAGAAATGCTTCAAAACTCAAAACAGCAAATCAAAGGCGTTAACGCGCAAGTTAAGGATGTTGAAGCCAAACTTTTGGATTTGGATGAGGCGCAGGAAAAAGTCAAAGATGAAGTGCTTGAAAGGCGGGTGCGACTGGCGCTTTTGGAGCATAAACGTGCAAACGCAGTTGTCGGAATAAAAGAAATCGAAAGTTCACTTAAAGACGCTGAAGCAAGCCTTGACGCTTCAGTTACTAAAGCCAGAGAGTTTGGTGAGCGCATTGCAGTAGTTAAAAGCGCTGGGGAAATTCAGGATGAAATCCGCTTAACCGAGGGACACCTTGGCGCTCTTGCCAACATTTCCGAGGACATCGAACGCATGTACGAGTCCTACTCTAAGCTGTATTTAGAGCTTAAAGAGAAGGCGCAGGTTGTGGCGGAAAACCGCGAGAAAACCCTTGAAGAACTCAAAGCACGCATGCAGTCTTGGCGCTCTGTTATGCAGAACCTGCTTGACCGCGTCAACATTGAGTACCAGAAGATTATGAGTCAAACACTCGCTACGGGTTTTGTGCAGCTTGCAAATGCACAGGACATCGAGACGGCTGGGCTGGAGATTTTCGTGGGCTTCAAAGGCGGCAAACCCGTCGCGCTGGATGCTTACACTCAAAGCGGCGGCGAACGTACCACGGCAACCATGGGTTTCCTGTTAGCGCTTCAGCAGCATGTGCGTTCCCCATTCCGAGCAGTTGACGAGTATGATATTCACATGGACCCTAAAAACCGCGAGATGATTGCTAAAGTGCTGGTGTCGATGATTAAGGATGCGTCGGCGCAGTATATCGTGATTACGCCCAGCCAAATCACTTTTGCCCAGCAGGACGCCAACGTGATTACTGTGCAGAATATGGAAGGAAAATCAATCGTTAAGGAGGTCGTCTAATGCAGTCCAGCAGGGAACACAAGAAGTTGGGCAAAGAAAAGCTTGAACGCATCATTGAAATGTGCCTCGCTATTGAAAACCACACAGTTGACCCCTTCACGCTAAACGTGGACGAAATCATCAAAGTAGTCAAGGAGTATTTCCCCGATTGGGAGCAGGCTGACGAGTTAAACCTTGACGCTGAAGCCCTACACCACCTCGCATCCGTCATTAAGATGCAGAGTGAATGGGTAAAGCAGCGTTCAACCTCGCTGTATGCTGACCCGTTTGTTTTGGAGGAAAAAATCCGTAAAACCAGCAAGCAAGGCATGGTCGACGTGTTTCTTGGCGCTTGGCACCCAATCGTTGCACAGGAAAAGTTGACTCTGCGAGCCATGGCGGATGGACTGCTTTACTGGGAAGCGTTGGCGCCGCTTAATCAGCGGTGGAAAGGCTTTGACGCTGAACAAGTCGCTATGGGCACAACCAGCCGCGAAGAACTTGTTAAGCTCCGCGTGCTTGGCGATAAAGAGTTCTCTGAAGAGCTTGAGTGCTACTGGCAGGAACTTAGAAACCGTGTCTCCGAAAAAGGCGTTGACGGCAAAATCCGCTACTGGGACTTCATCGGCGCCGACACTTACGAGGAAACCGTTCAACGCGCGTTTCTAGTCAGTTTCTTGGTTACTTACGGCTTTGCCACCTTACAGATTGACCGCTTAGAAGAGGAAATTTTCATTGTGCCCTACGATAAACCTCATGCCCAAGCCGCAACGCAGGGAGCGTCCGTGCCGATAGCGGTGTGCTGTGAGGACTGGCAGAAATGGAAGCGAGGAGAACTGCAATGAGCAAGAAAGGCGTTTACGCAAGCAAGATGAAAAAAGCCACCCAGATGCTGCTGTTTAAGAGGCATCAGAAGCCGGGCGTGAAGGGCTGGGAGTTGCATAAAGCGTTGGGCTCGGATTACCCTAAAGTGCTCGAAGTTTTGGATGACTATTTGGATTCGCTTGATTTAGAAGTTAAAACTGTCTTTGAAGAGGAAGTTAAACCCCAAGACAAGCCGACTATTGAGGAGCTGGATAAAGCCCGATTCTACATTACACTGCGTAGCGACGCAAGCTCTAAAGACAAAATGATGGGCTGGCGCATCGACGACTTGGCAGGCTTAGCAATCACGATAAGCTATATCATCAGCAACAAGGGACAAGCCCCACGCAAAGACTTAGAGAAACTGCTGGGCGAAAAAATGCCTAACTGGAAGATTGGCTTAAACATTGACCGCTACATCCGCTACGGCTACTTGATGCAGGATGATAAGGGCTTGATGTATCTGGATTGGCGTACAAGGGCGGAAGTGGATGAGAAGGCGCTGCTGAATCTGCTGCTTAACGCCCAAGAAAAAGCTGCTGATGTCGAGGCGGCAGAGCAGGAAGAACCCGAAACAGAAGAACCATAGGTTAGCGGCAGCCTTCCTTTTCAACTATTTTTATTCGTATCATCCTTTGTGGAAAACTGACGTAAACAGCATCCGCTCAACAGTGCCGTCTTTGCCAGTAACCCACACCTCATCGGCAAGCTCAACCGCTTTTTCTGCCTGTTCGCCAACGTTTTCGGGGAAAACAATGATGATGTAGCTGTTTTGCGGCAGATAGCGGCGTAACTTTTTAACTTGCCAACGTAGCCACCCCAAATGTAGGCTGGAAGCGCATTCAACCCCAACCATGCCATTGTCACCATTTGCCAGAACATCAACATAAAACGATTTCCCATCATCCTCTGACTCCACCCCAAACCCCAACTCCCGATAACCACGGTCAACATAAAGCTTCAGCGCCGCCGCCAGCTTCAAGCCCTCAACAACAGGCGAACACCTATGCGCACTAGACATGTAATTTGCCCTAAGCTCCTCAGGCAACTTATCGATGACATCATCAGTTGCCATTTGCGTTAGCCTCCAGTGAAGCCGCGTTTAGCTGTTTTGCCTTTTCGTTAACTAAAACTCTTATGAGTTCAGCACTGCTTTGAATGCCGTAATAGTTTTTCAAGGCGTCAACTTTTCTTTTGAGGTCGCCTTCTACTTCTACGCTTACTTGTGTTACATCCATTCCAGTAACCGCCTGTTACTAATTATCACAGTTTATTATGAGCAGTTACAATTTAAGGTCTTTCAACAGATTTTTGGCTAAACTTCCAAGGCAACAAAAAAATGGCTCGCAAACCTTATATTCACTTTTCACACAGACAGTTACAAAGCGTGACAGTTTATGACAGCAAAAGATGATGCACCCCAAGTTCGAGTGGTTTTTGAAGGCGAACTCAGAAAACGGTTCGAAGCCGTAAAAAGATACTACGGCGTAGAAAGAAACGCAGACTTAATCCGAATGCTTGTAACCCTAAAATATGAAGACCTAAAAAAAGAAGGAAGAATTTTAAAATAAGTCATTGCTCTAAATCTTGCGCTAATCTTTCCGTTCATTCTTTAGCTGGATGTTGGATTGGCGATTATACTCTAGTATAGATTAAAAGAATAAGTTAACAAAAAAATAAAAGCGTTATTTGTTATATCCTAAGCAAGCGAGGCGTAACATATCCAAACAACAATTAAAAAAACCGTGTCCATCTCGGAGGAAGAATACCTCAGTCTGCTAAAGAAAAATCGTACTCTCACTTTAATAAAACAAACGATTGAACAAAGTTTGAATAGAAAGGGCCACGGAAAAATGTTTAACATTGTCACCGCAACGTGGAACCCAATCTCAGGTTGCCTCTATAATTGTAATTATTGTTGGGCTAGAAACTTAGCAGTGACTAAGCTGAAGAATAGCAAAAGATATTCGAATGGTTTCAAGCCCAGATTAAACGAATCAGAGTTTCGAGTAAAGTTCGGTAAAGGGGACCTCATTTTCGTCGCTGATATGGGTGACATGTTCGCAGACTTCATTCCTACACAATGGATTAAGCAAGTGTTAGATCATATTCGGCAATTTCCAGAAGCAGATTTCCTCTTTATGACTAAGAACCCTAATAGATACCTTGAACTTCTGCCCTGTTTTCCACAGAATGCTATTCTGGGAGCAACAATCGAAACCACAGACGATGAGATTATTCAAATTGACAAAGTGTCTAATGCACCGCTTCCGAGTCAACGTTATGAAGCTATGAAAGCATTAGACTGGAAGCGGAAGATGGTATCTATTGAGCCAATCGTTGATTTTAACCTTAACACCTTCGTGAAGTGGATGAAAGAAATCAATCCCTTTATCGTGTATATAGGATATGATAACTATTTTCATAAACTTCGAGAACCACCATTGAAGAAGACCGTGGAACTAATAGAAAAGCTAGCCGAGACTTCATTGGTAATTAAGAAGACTCTCAGACCAGCATGGTTCGAAGTCAACCCTTCAAAGTAATCGTTTACAGGAAGAAAGAATGGTAAATACTCGAATTCCTACTTCCGATTGGCTAAAAAATAAACTAGATAGATTAGTAGAAATGACAGAGATTGTAAAGGCAGAAAACCCCGAACTATATTCGGAAACTGACCCATACTATGGTTTCTGGTCAATAAAGAAAGAAATCGCTTTAATGTACTGGTCTTATCCCTTCCAAGTAATCGCTAGTAAATACTTCAAGTCGTTTTACTACATTGATCTCTTCGCTGGGTCAGGGCTTATGAAAGCAGAAAACGCTTTCTTTGTAGGCTCACCAATCGTAGCAGTAAACTCTACACTGAAAGACAAAGGATTCAGCAAATATCTTTGTGTTGAATTCGATCAAACGCGCAAATTAATCTTGGAAAAACGCATGGAAAAAGTCTGTAATCACCTCAAAACATGCAAACCCAATGTTCTCCAAGCAGACACTAACAAAGAAATAGACACCATATTGAAAGAATGTGGACACAGCGATAACACCTGCTTTCTAGCATTTGTAGACCCCCAGAAGTATACCGACCTCAAATGGAAAACGCTCGAAAAATTAATGGACCATGGCAAAGGCGACATAATCTTGAATTTCCCTACAATGTCGATAACAAGGAACTTGGGAATAGCAGAATGCGTTCCTTCATTATCTGACTTCATTGGCGATGAATTGTGGATGAACCTGAATGTCGTTAACATAGATAATGTGTTAGAATATTTCAAGCGTAACATCAGACAGTACAGAAGTGAAGTTGACAGTCTTGAAGTGAGAGATGACCTGAACCATCGTTTATTTGATCTAGTATTTGCTACCAACTCAAAAGGCATGAAGAACGTAGTGGATGACCTTAAGAAAAAACTGGACGCTATCCACACCAAAGACATCAAAGGTTTATACTCGGTTGTGGCTCAGGGACAGACGCAAATGAAAGATTACTTCGATATATAAGCGGTTAATTCTAGGTTACGCAGATTTATTTTACATATAAAATTATATAAGTTTGTATAACTAGTGGATTTGAGTAAAAACAGCCGAGGCAATAATTACGCTAAAAATCATTCATGAACCAAACTTGAAAGCCATCCTGATGGTTGAGGAAGCAATAAAATCCAGCGGTTCCTATAAAACCAAAAAGGAACTATGGAAGTCGCTGCCCAAAAAGATTCAGTACCAAACACTTAATCGCATATTGCAGTACCTTGAAAGCTCTAACAAGATCATGTTTGACTCAAAGAGGATAGTTTGGATTTTTCCCGATAACCCCAAGCTTAAAAGGCTGCTTGAAGCGAGCACTAGGCTTTAGGGCATCGTTTAGCGTTTGACTGTTTTGATATTTAACGCTTTAACCGTTTTTTAGATTGGGGGTGGTTGGCAGGTGTTTCTCCTGTTTTGTTTGCATGGAAAACGCAATGGGTGCCACGGAAGTCGCTGTTGTGGGTGCGTTTTTTGCCAACCTATTAGGATGCAAATATCAGATGTATGCTGTAACCTATAGGGGGAGGGGAGTATGCGGTGTGGGGGTGCGTTTTGCGGACTTTGCTGTTCTGGTTTTTCCTTAGGGGGGGTAGGTTGGTATTGGCTGAAAACCGCTCCATTAGCATGTTGAAAATCGGTGAGGGGGTGTGGCAAAGCTGCGTTTAGGTCAGAGAAATAGGCTGATTTTTTAGGGCTTTTTTAATGCCAAAATTGTTTATAGGCTCGCTTGGCGGTTGGTTTCTGTTGGGCGGACAACGTTCCCTAATGGGCCATGCAAGCGCCCGACTGCATTTTGCTGTTCAATGCTGCCTTTTAAAATCGATGCTTTCCATAAATTGCCGATGTAGCCATCTTTTTCTGCCTTTTTATAGGGGGATGGGAGGTCGCAGAGAGCAACAAAAGCCTTCAAAGGCAGAACACATGAAATTCCTCCGCGGCAACTGCCCAAAAACACAACCCAAAACACAACAAACCTGCAACCGACAAAACCACCCTCCAAACAAACACAC
>CAYMLF010000110.1:0-7395 GCA_964391275.1 uncultured Candidatus Bathyarchaeia archaeon | reverse complement strand
TCCAGAAGAATTTATCTTCAACAGCATAGGAAACTGCTATAACTTATAGTGATTAAGCGGACTTAAGTCTCAATTAATAGGTGCTATGGGGACAATGAAAGGGCTATTTCTGCAATAAGTAATTTCCACTTCAACACCATAAACCTCGATAATATTATCCACAGACAGAACTGACGCTACATCGCCTGCAGCAAAGACCCTGCCGTTTTTCATCATCACAATCTTATCGCAGTACCTAGCAGCAAGATTCAAGTCATGAATGGCAACTGCTGCAGATAATCCTTCTTTCTGAACTAATTTTCTAGTTAATTCCATAACTTCTAGTTGATGTTTAATGTCTAGGTTACTAGTAGGTTCATCAAGAAGTAGCACCTTGGCTTCCTGTGCTACGGCTCTGGCAACTAAGACACGTTGCTGTTCACCGCCGCTGAGTTCGTAAAAATTTCGCATTGCAAGTTGCTCTATATTGAGAGTTTTTAGGGCGTCCCAAACTTTTTCTTTGTCTGTTTTGCTGCTTTGAAATGCAATGTGTGGTCTTCTGCCCATGAGGACCACATCGAAAACAGTTAACGGTTCACTTGTGTAGCTTTGCGCTTGGGGAACATATCCAATTCTTTTGGCGATTTCTAACCGATTCATTTTTTTGAGATCTTGTTCCCCTAGCATTATGGTGCCTTGTTTGGGCTCCAATATTTTGTTTATGCATTTCAGTAGTGTGGTTTTTCCTGACCCGTTTGGGCCCACCATGCCCAAGATTTCTTGTTTGTGGAGGTCTATTGAGACTTGGCTGAGTGTTGGTGCGCTACAGTAGCTGAATGTTACTCCCTGCACGGTTATGTTCATGTTTGTTGCCTGTGTATGCTGTTCTTTTTGGCAATATTTTAGTATTACTTATTATTAATTTAGTAACACAATGCATAAGTATTACTTTTTTTAAGTTTGGTAATACGGCGATTAATGATGAACAAGCTTATGATTACTGGATTAATACTAGCCCTCGTAATAGCGTCTTCACTTTTAATTGGTTATAGTCAAAACTGGTTCCAAACTCAGCCAGACCCGACTGTACCTGACACTAACAATCCCCAGCCTACAACTCAACCAACGACTGTTGCCTCACTCAATATAGCTCTTGAAATCTATGGAAACGCCAACATGGATGCCGTGATAGATTCAGCAGACGTTACAGCACTCCAACAAATGATCAGTGGCTCAAGAGAAGTGACAGAATTTGCCGATACAAACTGCGACGGCGTAATCGACGATGCTGACATAGAACAAGTTAATGCAATCATTACAGGACAAGCCTCAAAAATATACATGCTTGACGGCAGTAAAGAAAAAATATCCATAATCTTGCCTGCAGAGAGGATCATAGTTGAATACAACCAGAACACCGAACTTGTAAGAATACTCGGCATAGAGGATCTCGTTGTCGGTGTAGATTCTGGAGTTGAACCTGTAAAAACACTATTCTTCCCCCGTAACGCAGACACCATAACCAATGTAGGTAGCATGAGTTCACCAGATTACGAAAAAATCCTAAACTTAAACCCCACTACACTGCTGGTTTTCAGCCCAGGCTCGGGTAGCTCCGCCACCACCGCCCAAAAAGCAGCTAATTTACCTGGTGTAGACGTCGTTTACTTAGGTTTATATAATCCTAATGTTACAAATCCCGCAGATTCTCGCTTCCTTCAAGGTATACTAAAAGCCGGCTACATCTTCAATAAAGTTGACAGAGCAACCGAATACGCGAATTGGATCCTGAATATAACTTCAGAGATTAATGCAAAGGCCAGCACTATCCCCGAAAATCAACTAAAGACCGTCTGGTTAACAAACAGTCCAACTCTCGGCAGCACTAGAGCTTATGTTGAACTGGATACTCTAGGGCAAGCTTGTGTGCTGGCAGGCGGAAAAAATTTGTTCCAAGCACCCTTAGACTCAACGGCTTTCTCAATAAATCCGGATACCGAAACAATTCTTTCCCAAGATCCCGATTATATCTTTCTCCACACGGTACGATACACCTACGGCGGCGGGACAAACGAGCCAGCGCAAGGCATAGACTGCAATGATCCAACAGAAATGGATTTAGTTTTACAGGAGTTCTTAGCAACACCGGCATATGCAAACCTTGCTGCAGTACAAAACAAACACGTTTACTTGATCGCAGGTGACTTCAGAAACAACGCAATGGGCGGCACCTTGGGCGCAGTATACATGGCGAGAATACTCTACCCAGATGTGTTTACAGACCTAAACCCACAGTCAATCCATCAAGAATACATAACAAAATACCTGCGCTTAGACAACTATAACTTAGACACGATCGGCGTTTACCTGTACCCACCAATTACTATCAACGGCGATACTGTAGGTATACCTAATGGAACTAACTGATTCGGAAAAGCACTTTCCCCTCTATTTTTTTAAAAAACTAACATTAAATGAGGAATAATGTCTAATGGCTACTGCGATAGATTGGGTTCAACTTAGGAAAAATGTTCTACATGCTACCCAAAGGGTTGACCTCTACAGCCCAAGCTACTGGAACAAAGAAGCAACCGTAATAAATGAAAAATTACCTCATTGGTCCAATTTAACAAAAAAACAGCTTAGTCAGTTACCTCTCTCCAAAGAAATTACCGTTCTAGATGTGGGGGCAGGCACTGGACGCATGACCCTGCCTATAGCTAAACGGGTAAAGCATGTTACTGCCTTGGAACCTTCCGAAAGAATGCTAGCATTTCTTAGCGATAAAGCTAGAAGACAGCAAATCTGCAATATATCATACATTAACAAAACCTTAGAGGATATGGACGTATCTTGTTCATACGATTTAGTTGTTGCATCTTTTTCGTTGTTCATGTTTGACATAAAAGATGCACTGCTAAAAATGAACACTTTAGCCCGCAAAGGCGTTTACCTGTTCCTATGTGCGTCACCCTGGGTCGATACTGAGTTGCAATTGGCAATCTATGACTCACGAAGCTATTGGTCCGATTTTATATTCATATATAACATCCTTCACGATTTAGAAATAATCCCCAACGTGCAAATCAGAATATATACACTCAAACAATGCTTCATGAATTTAGACGACGCAGTGGAAAAGACTCTACAGAGATATCATATTCCAATAGAGAAAAAGATGAAACTCCGCGCATACCTCCAAGCGACCTGCGTTGAAGAAAAAGGCAAATTATGGTATAACCGGAAAAGAAAGGCTGCAACCATATGGTGGACCAAAAACCATTAGACTCTAAATCGGAACATGACTTCAGCATAGAATTAGAGAAACTGAAGTATCGAAAAGTAAGGGCAAAAAGTGCCCTATTTATCTTGCTTTCAGCCGTGCTCCTTTTCGTTATAGCAGGCATATCTTTGGCTTTAGGATCTGCAAACATGACTTTTTTTGACGCCTACACCGCGGTGCTTGCACGATTTTTCCCTGACACATTCCATGTCACTCCATTAGCTGACACTGTCGTTTGGACCCTAAGACTACCAAGAATCATATTGGCAATCCTTGCAGGCGCAATCTTAGCGTTGGGCGGTTGCACCACAATGGCCACCCTGAAAAACCCAATCGCTACACCCTACACTTTAGGCGTCTCAGCAGGCGCAGGATTTGGAGCCGCCATAGCTATAATACTAAATACAGGGTTAATCGCGGGTCCCTTCATGATTATCGGTAACGCCTTTGTATTCTCACTCATTCCAGTCGCGGTTATACTCCTACTAGTTAAGCGGAAAGGCGCTTCGCCTGTTACTATGATACTGGGCGGTGTCGCGATGGCCTACTTCTTTACTGCATGCACCACAATACTGCAGTATTTCGCAGCTGATGATGCCGTCAAAGGAACCGTGTTTTGGGCAGTAGGCGACTTATCAAACGCAGCATGGAATATTCTGCCATATATCTTAGGCGTGTTCTTCATAGCTTTCGCCGTAAACCTCTGGATATCTTGGGACCTCAACGCCATGAGGATGGGCGATGACACCGCAAAAAGCTTAGGCGTAAATGTTGACCGCACCCGCAAAATTGCACTTATCATCGCTTGTCTATCAACCGCAACAGTTATCGCATTCACCGGCGCAATCGGTTTCATCTGTCTCGTCGCACCACACATCTGCAAAGCTGTAGTCGGCCAAGATCAGCGCCTGCTGGTCATCTCTTCGGGATTAGTTGGGGCTATTTTGCTTCTAGTAGCAGATATCGTTGCTAGACGCTTAATCGATGGAAATATTTTACCGGTAGGCGCGATTACGGCGTTTCTAGGAGCTCCGTTGCTGTTTTATTTGTTACTTAAAATGCAAAAAAGCAACTAACCAATGGGGTATACCCCCCACTTTTTTGATTCTAAGCGCAATCGTTCAACGGAAAAAATGAAAAGAAAGGTTTTCTTGGTTCTGGACGGTATAATCCAGCGTAGGTATCGCATTTCTGATTGTCTCACTATGCTTATGGTCAATACAAAAGCGGTCTAAAAACAAAACTTTCTTAATGGTCATCGACCGCTTCGGGTGGGTGCCAACTTAGCACTAACTATGAGATGTCGCGCTCTTATCTTGTTTTTTTGGTAGTTTAAGTGTGGCCAAGTGAAGCCCGATTAAGAGGTGATTAAAAATGCGGGGGTCTCTTAATCGCCTCTGGGGTATCGGTTGTTTACAGCCAACCGAAAGGCTTTCTTGGCGCTGCGCTGCCTCGGGCATGTGTGGACTGCACTTGCGGTAGCACGTTTATCATAAAAGGTATTACTGCGATTTAAATGTTACCTGTAGATTGAAGCCACCCCCAAATCAGCCGGGAAACCATCAAACCCTGTCACTTGAACCACAATCGATTGACTCAAAATTGTGATAAAGGGTAAGTTCTGAACGCATTGTACTTGATTCTTAAGTGGATAGCTCTGCTTTTTGCGGAAGGGACAGCATATGCTTTTATCGGGTTACCCCCAAATTAGACAAATTTTAAATTTAAAACAAAGCCAACAACAAAAAGACAGTGAATTGAATGGCAGAAGCTAATCATCAACCAATATTAGACCAAAAGCCAAAGCGACCCGTTGGTGTGGCAGCTATAGCAATATTATGGTTAATAGCCGGCTTGATGAATTGCTTTAATGCGCCTCAAGCTATCGGCCACTATTTTGGGTGTCGCACCACAATTAGCCAACTCCCCAATAGATTCATGGTTTGGTTTTGGAGTATCAATAGAAATAGCGCTATTTTCAGTAATGCTAATTTTTGGTATAATAGAATTAATTGCAGCTATTGGGCTATGGACTGGCAAAAAGTTTTCCTATTATCTATCTTTGGCGGTTCCGATAGGTGCAATCTTGTTTAACTTAGCTTTACTGAGCCTATTTACCGCTGCTTCCCCAACCGTGAATTCAGACACAATGACTAGCTCATACGTTGGGGTTGGTGTGGGGATCTTGTGGCGTATCATATTTTGCTGGTACCTAAGAAAAGACCACGTTAAAGCTTACCTCAAAATACAGAAGGGCTAAAACGCCCCACCTTTTTCTTAACCAAGATTTTTGCTGGCTAAGGCCCTGATTGTTTTTTTAGATTTTTCAGGGTTGTGTGGCAGAAGTGTCGGCTAAAGCCCTCCCGCAACAAACAGAACGCTCTTCATAGTGTAAGGCGCTGATGTAGCTACGAAAAACCTCAAACACAGTTTCCCAGACGTTAACATAAGGGAAATCAGAATTTTTAGACGTCAACGTCCAAGAAACTACACGTTTACCATGAAAGAGCAAGTGTTCAGGCATGATATGACTCAAGTCAACGCTATCACGCTTGATCAATCGTTTATTTTAGGAAAAACTTACAGTCAATGCTTCAACATGTTATCGATAGGAATTCTTAAAAGCTCTACAAACATATTGATGATTCTGCTTGAGGAAGAGAAAGGTTGGAACCAGTTACTGGCAGAAAAATTGTGCTCACTGCATCATCGACTGAAATGAGCGACTTCTTAAACAACCCATTTATCGCATTCGCAGGAGGCTTCGGCAAAGGCCCCTTCCCCCTCTCATACGTGAGAAAAACACTCTACCCACATTACCCTACACTACCCGACGGGCAAGCCAGCTATGCCCCCTACGGGTTACGAAAAGTCGAAGCCATGCTCCTGGAAGGCGGATTCTCACCCGATGACATAGCCGTCGCTAACCCCGAAGACTTAGACAAATTTATCGGGCCCAACACCAAAGTCGTCGGCATCTCCTCCATGGATCCCACAGGCATGGGTTATGTAAGCAAAACCTACAGTTCCATCGTAGGCGGCGGCGAACCCATGAACCGTATTGAATTCCGCAAACTCATCCAGCATCCAGCCATCAGAAAATACAAACCGAAAATTATCGTCGGCGGATATGGCTCTTGGCAGCTGGAACGCCAAAACGTCTCAAAAGCATACGGCGTAGACTGCGTCCTTATGGGCGGCAGACCTGGACCAATCATTGACCTCTTCAAAAAAGCTGTCAATGGCGAACCACTTCCACGCCTAGCAAGAGCTGACGAATCACTGGATAACTGGAACTACAATGAAGAAATGCCTCTCACAAAGCGGGTGGCCCTTCATGGCGCGGTAGAAATCAGCAAAGGCTGTGGCCGAAACTGCCAATTCTGCACACCCACAATGCAGCACAAAATCGACATACCGCTAGAGAAAATCATGAAAGAAGTTGCCCTAAGCACCGCCCAAGGCAGCGATCACATTACCCTAATCACAGAGGACTTATTCCTCTACGGCGCAAAAGACGCCAAATTCATTCCAAACCGCGAAGCAGTCGTAAAACTCTGCAAAAGCGTAGCAGATCATCCAGGAGTAAAAAGCATCCAAGCAGCACACATGTCACTTGCCCCAGTGTATCATGACCCAAAGATGATTGAGCAACTCGCAGAGATCCTCATCGAGAAATCATGGTATAGCTTCGGCAAGAGACCCATCATCACCGCTGAAACAGGCATAGAAACAGGCAGCCCCCGCCTCATGAAAAAATACATGGCGGGCAAAATGTTGCCTTTCCAGCCTGAACAGTGGCAAGACGTCGTTACAAACGCATTCGGCATCTTGAATGATAATGACTGGTATCCGCTGGCAACTTTGATTATCGGGTTACCAGATGAGAAAGAAGAAGACATGCTGCAGACGCTGGAGCTAATGGATAAACTCAAAGGCTACAACGCATTCTACGTGCCATTATTCTTCGTGCCGCTTGAAAACTGTGTGCTGATGAAGCAGAAAGGCGCCGAAATCGACTCACTAAACCAAGCTCGCTGGGACTTCTTCATCAAATGCTGGGAATACAACATTAAAATCTGGAAAAAATAATGCTGGAGAGTAAATTTTTTTACTTTACTTTGATGTTTCCT
>CAYMLF010000109.1:0-7397 GCA_964391275.1 uncultured Candidatus Bathyarchaeia archaeon | reverse complement strand
TTCTCCTGTTATCGGGGAAACAAGCCTTGAAAATCATCAAAGTAAACGACGCCACCCATAAGGAACTCACCAAAGTGAAGGGACTACTAACTTCCAAAACAGGCAAAGAAACCACCTTCGACGAAGCCATACAATGGCTAATCCAATGCATGAAAGAAAAAAACCCCTAAAGACGCCCTCTACTGGATGAGGAAATATCAAAAGGCGGACACTGGTTGCGCCACAAGTCAACTTTCTCCATACCGTTTACTTTGTGTGGAAGCGCTTTCTAGGATAGATTAATACCCCAATAACCATGAATGCTAAAGCAGCGGCAACCACTGCCACAACAAACCACTGAACAACATTACTTTGAGGGTCATCAGGCAGCGTATACGATGGGTCCGCTTCACCGTAACCCAGAGGCGTGTATTGTTGATTGCTAAGCGTCGGGATTAACATGAAGTGCGGTGACCCCCCAATAGCATAAATGATGTCGTTTAAGACCGCTGTCGTAAGCCCCTCCCTGCCAGCGGGCATGGAGGCACCGAAACTCCATGAATCATTCTTCGGATTATAGACTTGTGTGTAGTTCATGCCATAACCACCCTGGTCACCTCCGAAAACGTATATTCTCTTAGATGACATTTCCCCAGATGTTGCGGCAGCAGCGGAACCACTGAGGAGCAAAGGAATGGCAGCACCCGTTGCCCATGAATCATTCTTTGGATTGTAAATTTGGGTTGGCATCATTGATTGGTGATAAGAGAAGTCTTCAAAGTAATTTCCGTTAAAAATGTATAGCTTATCATCTAAAACAGCGGATGAATAGGTATAGCCAATTTTAGGTGTCTGCGCTTTAGTTGACCATGAACCGTTGGTGATGTTGTAGGCTTCATTAACTGTAATTGAATTATGCCCCTCTCTGTGTCCTCCAATGACGTAGATTTCTCCGTTGAAGGCGATAGCATTGCAAGAGTATCTTTCTGTAGGCATAGCTTCTAAAACTTGCCATGTGTCAGTAGAAGGGTCATACGCTTCATTAGCATTACAGAGTATCTTCTGGTAGCCGCCGTATGTTTCATTAAAAAAAGACCCTGATACTCCACCAATCACATAAACCTTGTCTTGATAGATAGCTACAACGAAATGTCTTCTCGGAGTTGGCACAGGTGTTTTCTGTATCCAAGAATCATTGGCTGGGTCATAAAGTAACGTTATGGCTTTGTAAGCTTCATCGTATCCTTCTTGATAGGAGCCAAAACAGTATATCTTTCCATCGAATGCTGCCGCTTCAATCCATACGCCACCGTAAATATCTGACATCGAAAAAGAAGATTTTGTCGCCCATGAATCTTCTGTTATCGCATCAGTTGATAGTATTGGCTGTGGAAAATTGGATAATAGTATAATTGATAGGACGATAGTAAATATCGAAACGATGGCTTTACTCATTTTCAACGTAACCGCTTAAGATATAGAAAGGATAAATGGGTTTTCGTCAAGAAACCTTGACTAACGGTTTTGCCGCTAGAAGTGTGAAGGTGTGGAGCCCACATCCAATTAATGTCGCAGTACTTTTGAGGGCTGTCTAATTTAAGTATTAAAGGGGTTTTGTTTATGTCGTTTTTTGTATGGTTTTTTTAATGCCAAAATTGTTTATTTGGCTGGTTTGGCTGCTGGTTAGTGGCAGGGAGTGTGAGAGCCAAAATTCACGGTTTTCTTTATGGGCCATGCTAGAGCCCAAGCTTCATTGGAAATTAAGAGTTGAATCCACAGATTCAGCAGCAACAAAAGACCGAGCAATACACTTTTGCATGGTTGTTAACGTTTTTGTTTGAAGCTGCTTTGTCGGCGTTGTTTCTTTATATAGAGGGGGGTAGATCGCGGAGAGCAACAGTTGAGCGTTCAACATGGCTTTATATAAGGGAGGGGGGGTCTGCTCAGAGAGACCTCGCATCTGTCATGTTGACTTCTGATTTGCGCATACGTTTTCATATACGCCTTTATATAAGGGGGGTATAGAAAAAAATCACAGCTAATCAATCCTTCTAAACGCCCAATCCGTAACATACTCAAACGGTCTCCCAACAACTCGATAACCCCTCTCCCCTAAACGCCTTCTAAACCTATGCTGCACCTGCGCTTTAGCAATGGCAAACTTGAGTTTACGCTCACTAAACCCAGAATCAACCAGCAACTTGTGACGAACCAAACTCCAATTCTTAGGCTCCTCCCAATCATCCACCTCAAAACCGCCACCGCCAACAACACGCTCATGCAACGGCGTTCCAGGAATCGGATAAGGCAACGTAAACGACAAATAATCCAGCGGCAAACCAGAAGCAAAACGCACCGTATCCAACACCGTCTTATCACTCTCACCAGGATAACCAACAATAAAAAACGCGCCAACCTCCAACCCAGCAGCCTTAGCAGACAAAACCGCATTTCTAGCCTGAAACACCGAAATACGCTTCTTCATCAACCCCAAAACCATATCATTACCCGACTCAATCCCAAAAAAAACCCGCACACAACCAGCCTTCTGCATCCTAACCGCCACGTCAAAATCAACCGTATCAACCCTCGACAAACACTCCCACCCAATACTCAAACCCCTCTCCAACAACAAATCACAAACCCTCAACAACTGCCCCTTATCCAACGTGAAACAATCATCAGCAAACCAAACCCTATCATACCCCAACCGCTCAACCTCATCAACCTCAGCAACAATATTCTCAGGCGAACGCGAACGAAACGTTTGACCAAAAACAGGACGACTACAAAAATCACAACTAAACGGACAACCCCGCGAAGAAATAATCGGAGTAGTCGTGTAACCAAACCGCCTAAGATAATACCGCTTGTAAGCATCATTATCAAACAATTCACGCGCAGGAAAAGGCAAAGAATCCAAGTTCTCAACAAACCCCCTCTTACGCGTAAATTGAACCAGCCCATCACGCCTAAAAGCAACCCCGCCAACACCCTCCAAACCCAAACCATACTCAAAACACCTCGCCAACTCAGCAATCGTCTCCTCACCCTCACCCAAAACAGCAACATCAAAAACACCCAAAAACCCCTCAGGCTCCAACGTCGGCAAAGGACCACCAACAACAAGCAAAGAACAATCACCCCGCAAACGCCTCGCCAACTCCAAAGTAGTTGTCTTCATCGAAAACATCGAGTAAAAACCCAAAATCTCCGGCTTAGAGCGCCTAATCTTATCAACAGCCTCTTCAAAACCAAGAAAAGTGCAGTCAACCAAAGCCACACTGATGCCATGACGCTTCAAAGCAGACGCCAAATAACCCAAACCCAAAGGCGGAAACCGAAAAATCGACCTATCCCTAAACGGCTGAAAAAACGGATAAACCAAAGTCACCGCTACCAAACCAAAACCTCCAAAAAAGATTAAACAAACCAACAACTAACCCAAAAAACAAGAAACTAAAACTCCCAACTAACTCTTACGTTTTAAAACATAAAAACTTTAACTCAACCATCTACAACCAAACAAACGAACCAGCAAAACTTTATAATGGATTGTTAAAATTTACATTCCGTTGAAAAAACATTCACAATCACAAACCAAACGTGCCAAGGATGATTAAATGGTTAAACTGGCTGATTTAGGCTTCTGCAAAGGCGAAATATACGAAACCATAATAACCACTTTCAACCAAGACCAAACCCCAAACGCAGCCCCCATGGGAATAACCGTTCAAAACCAACAGCAAATAAACCTGAAAATCTTCAACACATCCCAAACACTAAAAAACCTAAAAAACACCAAAGCAGCCACAATCAACCTAACAAGCAACATAGACATCTTCTACAAGACAGCAATCAAAGAAGCAAACCCCAACGGAAAACTACCCCAAGAATGGTTCACAAAAGCAAAAACCATAAACGCGCCAAAAATAGCAAACGCCGACGCAACCATCGAAACAACACTCACCAACACAGTACCCCTCGACACACAAAAAACCCAAGCCACCTGCAACATAAAACAAATAAACGCCCAAAAAACCTACCCCCAAACCTACTGCCGAGCAAAACCAGCAGTCATCGAAGCCATAATCCACGCAACACGCATAAAAGCCCTAAACAGCAACCCGCAAGAACAACAACACATCACCAAACTCCTACAGCTAATCGAAAACTGCCAAGACACAGTCAACCGTTCAGCGCCAAACACACACTACGCCGAAATCATGACCGACCTCCAAAAAAGAATCACGTCCTGGAGAGTGCAAGCATGAAAGTTTACATTAAAACCCCAGCACGACTGCATCTGGGCTTAATCGACCTCAACGGCGATTTAGGCAGAATATTCGGCGGCTTAGGCGTTGGCATAAACAAACCAAACGTAATCATACAAGCCCAGCAAGCAGAAAAAACCCAAATCACAGGCACACAAACCGAACTGGCAACAGCACTAATAAAACGGTTTTTCGCTACACACCCAGTTAAAGGCAACGTGCACCTACACGTTAAAGCCTCAATCCCACCCCACATAGGTTTAGGCTCAGGCACCCAATTCTCACTCGCCATCGCAACAGCCCTCACAAGGCTTTTTAACATAAAAACCACCACACAGCAACTGGCGCTTACCATGGGAAGAGCCCAAAGAACAGGCGTGGGCACCGCAATCTTCCAAAAAGGCGGATTCGTCGTCGACGGCGGCAAAAAAACCCAGCCAAACAACGGATTCCCACCTCTAATTTACCGTCAACCATTCCCAAACGAATGGCGATTCATCATAGCCATACCCAACATACAAAAAGGCCTATCCAACTCCGAAGAAACAGACGCATTTGCAAAACTGCCACCAATGCAAGCAGAAGCAGTAGCAAAAATCTGCAGACTAACCATGCTGAAACTTCTCCCAGCACTCGCCGAAAAAGACATCGAAAGCTTCGGCGAAGCCTTAACAAACATACAAATCCTCACAGGCGAATACTTCGCAAACGTACAAGGCGGAACATACTCCAACACTGAAATCACAAAAACCCTCGAATATATCAAAACCATAAACGGAATATACGGATACGGACAAAGCTCATGGGGACCAGCAGTCTACGGCATAACAAAACAGCAAAACGCAAAAGACGCACTCAAAAAAGTAAAAGCACACCTAGCTAAAGGCGCAGGCGGAGAAGCCTTCGTAGCCAAAGCAAACAATAGAGGCGCAACAATCAAACTAACCAGTTAAAGAGGCACCAAACTTGAAGGTACTACTAGTTACAGGCAAACTCGCACAAGACACAGTAAAAAACTACACCAAACAAAGCAGCGTCAAAACAGAAGTCTTTGCCCTCAACGTCCAAGTCGCAGCGTTCCTAAACCCACAAACAATCATCAAAGCCCTAAAAACCATAAACCTCAAAGGCTTTGATATGATTTTGGTTCCCGGACTCAGCCAAGGAGACACCGCAACCATCACCCAAACCCTTGGCGTGCCAGCCTTTAAAGGTCCAAAATACGCCGCAGACCTGCCAGTAATCCTAAACATGCTCCACAAGGTTCAACTTTCCACAACCGTACCCGCATGCGACCTACTCAGAGACATCCTAACCCAACAAGCCCTAAAAGAAATAGAGATTGCCGAGCAAAACCGCGAAGAAATCCTCAAGAAACCCGGCAGTATGCTGATTAAGAATTTGGTAGTCAGCAAAGAGTTGCCCATGCGTGTTATGGCAGAAATCGTTGACGCCGCATTAATGGATAACGCCGAAATCCAGTACTTGGCAAAACGGTTTGTCATTCAAGGCGCACACATCATAGATTTGGGAATGCTGGCGGGGCAAAGCAACCCTGAAAACGCAAAACGCATGGTTAAGGCAGTTAAAGCCGTGGTGAATGTGCCAGTCAGCATCGACACCCTTGACCCAGAAGAAATTAAAGCAGCGGTTTCAGTTGGCGCCGATTTGGTTCTAAGCGCAGATGCAGGCAACCTTGAAGAAATCGCCCCGTTCGCCAAGAACGTTCCAGTTGTGATCATTCCCACTAACCAGCGTCAAGGGTTCTTCCCAAAAAAAGCCCAAGAACGAGTAGCATTGCTTGAAGAGCTAATCGCAAAAGCGCAAAAGCTAGGCTTCACAAAAATAATTGCTGACCTAATTTTAGAGCCCTCAAACGTGCTCGAATCCTTTATCGCCTTCCAAGAATTCGCAAATCGTAACCCAAACGTGCACCTCTTTGTCGGCGTCGCCAACGTGACTGAGCTTTTTGACGCTGACTCAATCGGCTTAAACGCGCTACTGGCACGCTTATCCAGCGAAGTCGGCGCATGCATAATGTTGGCAACCGAGAAAAGTACCAAGGCAAAAGGCACAGTTCGAGAAGAGGTTGAGGCAGCCAAAATGATGTATCTTGCCAAGAAGCGGGATTCAGTGCCGAAGGATTTGGGCGTGGATTTGCTGGTTTTGAAGGATAAGCGCTCAAGAGAAGAACCCTACAACGCTCAAATGGAATCAGGGGCAAAGGTGACGTGGGCAGCAGACGATGCTAAGCCAATTATACTTGATACTGAGGGCATGTTCAAAATCGCCATTGATAGAAAAGAAGAAACAATTGTAGCGATTCAATTCACTTCAGAAACGATGCAAAAACCCATCAACATAATAAAGGCAAAAACTGCTGAAGCCGCCTACTCCATGATTGTGCGGTTAGGCTTAGTTTCACGGTTAGATCATGCGGCTTACCTTGGAAGCGAGTTGAAGAAGGCTGAGGTTGCGCTAAAAACCGAAAAAGAATACATACAAGACGATGAAATTTTTAAGAAAAAGTGGTGAGAGGTTTATCCTCTTCCATGGCTTTTGCGTTTGATATTTGTATTAGCCTTGTTTTGGTGAGAACATAGAATAATGGCAAACCAATAAGTGTTGCAAGGATTACCAGAGTTAAGCGCTCCCATGGGTAAACGAAGAAAATAGTGAACCAATAGCCCATAATAGTTTCAGGGGTGAAAACATGAGTGACATTCACGAATATATTTTCAAAAAGTATGTTTCCAGTCAAGTGCTGCATCATTGTTCCCACAAACGCTAAGGTTGCGAACCCAACGATTCGTTTTGACCAGATTCGTCTGATAAACGAAAAATGAGATTTTTTATATGAAATTTCTGTTTTTTCTGTCTGAATCCATTTACCTGCTTTCATTCCTAAGGGCGATATTAGCACTATGAATGCAGTTATGTGTAACCAAGTGAAAGGAATCGACAAGTTTGAGTTGCCAATTGGAATGTTCACAAAATTTAACGTTAAGGGGCTTAGAACAAATGCAAAAAGCAAAACAGCGTTTAGTATAACAACTGGTAACCATTTACGTCGAACAAGGAAGCCTAATGCAACGGCATTTATGAAACCTGGAAGAAAGTCTAAACCTAAGAATATCGGAGCTT
>CAYMLF010000108.1:0-7403 GCA_964391275.1 uncultured Candidatus Bathyarchaeia archaeon | reverse complement strand
ATCAGAGGCAGACACGTCTTCAGTAGGATACGGTGATGAACTACCTAAATGCCCATACTCATAACAGTAAGCAACCTCTCCGGTATCACCCCAAACACCAACCTGAACACCCACAACATTACCAACAGCCCGACCCAAATAAAACACTCCCGTCCACATCGGATACAAAGTCAAAGCATCCCTATCTTTACTAAACTTTACACCTGTACCCTGCTCCAAAAGCTCATTATTAATAGGATTATCATAAATCCGACCAGGAACCAAATTAAAACCTATCTCAGAACGCATACCAGACCAATCAACCTTAACCTCCTCAGAAAAAAAAGAACCACAAAACTTTTGAGCTAAATTAAAAGCAAAACTCTCAAACTCTTTCTCACCAGAAAAAACATTTACTTCACTAACACTATAAAGCCCAATGCAATCATAAAGAGTAACCCTATCAGTCTCGTAAGATATACGTAAAGACTTGTTTGGAACCTCAACACCATCAACAAGGTAACTAAAACCAATGCTCTTCTTTGACGCATGAATCATCCAATTATCTAAAGAAACATCTACAGAAGACAATGCACTCGCTGGAAGACTACTTGGAACTTTACTAAACAAATCTAAAGCCACAGACATATCCACAGTAGCTATGTCATACTTTTGCGCAAAAGCCATATACCGCTCAAAAACAGCCTGCAACTCGCCAACCGACCCCCTAGGAGGCTCAACAACAAAATAAAAAGAACCATCAACCAATCTAACGGAAACTGAATGTGGATAGCCATTGTAAAAATGACCTCTCACAGTTATCACACCTCCTTTTGCATCAACAAGCTTAAATGAACAACCTTCCACTTTAACAGAACCCCCATACTCATAATTAATAGCAGAACTAGGATCCACAATAGAATACTTAGACAAATCAAGCCCAAAAACATCACTCAAAACAGCCTGCAATTTATCCATGCTAGAATAAACCTTACCATCAACCGCAGACGTGCCATTAACTGAAAAAATAAAGAAAAAAGAAAACAAACAAATCATTAATGTCCCAAACATTTTAGATTTTTTCATATATTTTCACCTTTTACATTAAGTTGGTAAGACCATGTTTCCATTTCCATATACTCGAAGTCTACAATAGAACCATTTATCTTCAAAACCTGGGAAATTAGGCTCGTTAAACCATTGACCCGTATTAAGTATCGAAGTACCAAAAGAATAGTTAGATCCAAATGTCAACTCCGCAGCACGATCAAGTGAATCAGTGATTGTCTGGGGAGTCCCAGTCTCTATGCCTAAAGCAGATCTATAGAAGTAGTAAACAAAATAAAGATACTGCAAATTAGTGCTAGTAGAGCCAGCAGGCGGTGTATCAATCATAAAGGGCGAACTATTTTCCCAGCCTATATACGTATAACTCCCAGACGTACTGCTGTAACCATTTATACTCATACCAAGAGTACCAGCCCAAGCATAAGGCATACCAACAATAGAAGAACCACTACTACGACCATAAATATTATTCAAATTAGTAGGAACCCAAGTAGGCTTAGTAGAACTAACAACAGGAGTAATAATCCCAGAAACATCATAAAAACCACCTGTTGAATTATACCCAGGCAACCCACCAATTGGATTCCAATAAAGCCCCCCATTAGCACAAGTCCACATAAAAGTAAAATACTGCTTACTAGCCCCATAAGCGGTAGTACGCGGATAAATCTCATAATCCCAAACATAGGAATTAGTCACATTAGTAAAACAACCAAAATACCCAAAAGGCAAAGGAACAGGATTACCCCACGGATGAGTAAAATCACCAACCCAAAAAGTTGTTGACCAAGTCACACCATTACTTGGATTAGCAACATTATCAAGCACATTATACACATTAGTAGGAGTGGTGGATGAACCATAAGAATTAGCATGCAACCAACTACTAGAAAACATACTATTAACGCTACTACAAATAGTGTTTTCCCATGACAACTCATTATTAAACCTAGTTAGATTATAAGTCTGCAGTTGATAATTTAGATGACCCCACTGCATAGCTACTTTTGAGGCAGTTGCCGAATTAACAGTAATACCTGAAAAGAGGGCCAAGAATAATGATAAAAGAATGCAAACTACAACCTTTTTAGCCAGCATTTCAATCTTTAATCAATTTAAAGGTAAAAGTATATAAAATTTATTAAATAATCGTCTAATGAGCAAAATAATAAAACAGTTCAGAAACAACATTAAATAAAAAATAAAGCCAAATTACAGACAGATAAAAAAACCTTAAAGAAAACATCCAATACAATTCAAGACTCTCAAATTAAACACATATTCACGGAATTTCTACACCATATTCTAACCGATTAACTCACAATAGATTGGATGGTGTGCATGTGATTACTATCGATTTTAGGCATCAACTTTTTTTAAAAAACAAACAACCTCAGCATAAAGCAGCGCCAAAACCTCATTTTTACCTTTAGACCCATCAATCCGTAGAAGTTCCCCTTTTTGGACGTATTTTTGGTAAATTTCTTGAACTTTACGTTGAGTATGCAGATTCTCCATTACCGATTTTTTACGTCTAAGCCGCTCCAACACCACCTCAGGCGCAACGTCAATATAGATTGACAAGTCGGGTTTTTGGGCGCTGGCGTTTATGGTTTCTATCCAATCCAAATCTAAGCCTGCACTGCCCTGATAAGCCAAAGACGAGTAAACATAACGGTCAGAAACCACGATTTTGCCCTCCTTCAAAGCAGGCAACACGGTGTTTTGTATATGCTCTATTCTGTCAGCTGCAAAAAGGAGTGCTTCAACGGTTGTGGGCATGCGTTTCTGCTCAAAGAGGCGTTTGCGTATGAATTTGCCGATTTTTCCCTGACTGGGTTCAGCTGTGAAGAATGCGTTGTAGCCTTCTTTGCAGAGTTTTTTTGTTAACAGTTTAGCTTGTGTGGATTTGCCGCTTCCATCTAAACCTTCGATGCATATGAAGACGCCTTTCTTAGTCATACCGTATTCACTCTTGGGTTTTAGCGTTAACCATTATAGGGAGCTACATAAATATAACTTGCAAACACTCGGAGCGAAAAAATCTTGCCAAAGGCTTACTGGGGAGAAATCAAAGATCCAGTACACGGCTATGTGTACATAACAGCGGGCGAAAAAGAAGTAATCGACACTTACCCAATGCAGAGACTGCGAAGACTGCGGCAGTTAGCAGGCTCCGAATACGTTTATCCAGGCGCAAACCACACCCGCTTTGAACATTGCCTCGGCGTAATGTACCTTGCAGGCAACGTCTTGGAGAATCCGAATGTCTCCCAAGTTGTGACTGAAGAAGAAGTGGACATGTGCCGAATCTCCGCATTGCTTCACGATTGCGGTCATGGACCATTCTCGCACGTTTTTGAGCACTTGCTGATTAAGGATTTAGAGAAGACGCATGAGGATATTACTTCATGGATTGTTGAAAAAAGCGAGTTAGCAGACAAACTGTCAAAACTGGGCTACAAGCCAGCTGAAGTGGGAGCGCTTGCAGTCGGAAAATTCCACAAGCCAGGCAAGGCTTTTTTGGACCAAATAATCAGTAGCGCAGTTGATGTTGATAAGCAAGACTTCATCTTAAGAGACACTTATCATACAGGCGCTGAGTATGGCTTCATTGACGTTTACCGTTTAATCCACGCACTTGATGTTTTGGGCGAAAACTTGGCAGTTGAGCTTGGAGCACTCTCCGCGTTGGAAGCCTTCATGATTGCAAGGATTGAATCTTTCAAAAGCATCTACTTTCACCGCATGGGCAGAGCCGCACAGATTATGCTGGCAACCGCGATGGATAAAGCCAACAGCGAATTGGGCTTGACCGCTTTCAAAACGCCCGAGGAGTATTTGGCGCTTGATGATTACACGGTTTGGGCTGCACTCAAAAAATGCAGTGCCTCCAAAGGAATAATCGAAAATCTGGAGCGACGCAAAATGCTCAAATGCGCATACGAGCGAACCTTCTACGATAAAGACACAATGGTGTCTAACCTTTTCGGCAGAGAATCCTATCGACTGCAAATGCGCACAGAAATTGCTAAGGAAGCAGGCGTAGACATTGAAGCCGTAATAATAGACGTGCCAACCGTGCCGTCCGTGCCCTATCACCACGCCGTTTTAATGGAGGACATGGAAATTCCAGTTTTCACCCGCAGTCCAAAAGGCAAACGTGCCCTGCAAAAACTAAGCGACAGCTCAAAAATCTTTGAAACCCTCAAAGGCTTCATGAACATTCTGCGAGTCTACACAAATGAGGCTGACCGAGAAGCCGTTGAGAAGGCAACCGTGAAAATACTGGGCAACATCCCGTATGCTGCAAAAATCTCGTTTTAATTTCGCATCTGCTTTTCTTATATACTAGACATGCTTAAATGAAACATAAACAGTTTGCAAGGAAGGGGCAATCTTGGAGAAAAACAAAACTGAAAAAGCAGACGATAAAAAAGTTATCAGTGTTAGAATAAAACGTAAACCCGAACCGGCAGCATCAGCAACGCTCTATAAAGAAGACGACGTTCGACGAATGGTAACTGAATTTGTAACTTCATGGATACGCGGAGACATAATAATCCGTTTCCCAACCGCCGCCGAACTTGCCAAGCAAACACCTTTAAGCATAGCGTTTCCAACCGACCCCTCAGTAAACGCTGAATTAAAAATAAAAGAGCACTACGTAGACCTGCTTTCAATCTGCGCCGGCATTAAACCTGCATCCGCTGACGAGCAAAACAAGGCGATTTCCGAAGTTTTTAAGATGCTGCTTATGTTCCGCAGCGCAAACCGCATCGAGGGCAAAATAATCTCCAACGACATAGAAAAACGCGTCGAAGAACTTGAGAAGAAACAGAAAAACCAAGCAAAACTTATTGATCAAATCACAGCACACTTGTTTAAACCCAAAAAACCTAAAACAAAACAGTCTAAGAGCTAAAAGCTTGATTTTGGAAGGGTAAAGTTTATTCGAGGGAAACTGTATTTTGCTTGATGCTTCATGTTATGGAGCGCTCCGGTAGTATAGTCCGGTCAAAAAGCGTCGGTTAAACCCGTCGCTTGGCGATGTATTCCGGCCTTTCGAGCCGAAGACCCGGGTCCGAATCCCGGCCGGAGCACCATTTTCAAGCTATCCTAAATATTCAAAAAAATAAGCCTTTTATTGTAATGAAAGATAATCAACATTGACGATAAGAGAGGTTTTTTTAATGTTAATAGGTCAAAGGAAAGAACCGAAGCCTTTGGCGGACTTGATTTCTTTGTCTGGAAAAACAGCTTTGATTACAGGCGCGGCTTCAGGAATTGGCAGGGCAATGGCGTACAGGTTTGCAGAGGCTGGCGCAGATTTAGTTCTTGTTGATATCAACGATGAAAAATTGAAAGCTTGCTCAAAAGAACTCGCAGCGTTTAATGCTAAAACTTCTTGTTTTAACGTTGACCTTTGCAGGAAAACCGCTATAGATGACTTATGGGTCAAGATGAGAGGGCAAGAACCCGACATATTAGTTAACAATGCTGGAATATACCCCACAAAAAGCTTTTTAGAGCTTGATTATGCGTTCGTGAAAAACGTGATGGATGTAAACTTGAATTCTGCCATTTGGATGTGCCAGGGCATGATTAAAGCGCGTGGAAAGAGAGGCGGCGTGATTATTAATGTTGCTTCGGTTGAGGCTGTGTTGCCTTTCAAAGAGGATTTAGTGCCTTATGGTTTAAGCAAGGTAGGCGTAATCACGTTGACGAGAGCGTTGGCGGCTGAATATGGCAGGCAGGGTTTTAGGATAAACGCGTTAGTGCCTGGTGGAGTGTTGACTCCTGGAACAAAAAAGCTTGCCAAGCAAATTCTCAAGCTTGATGTGGGTATTATTCAGTCGGGTTTGGAGTATCGTCAGAGGCTGCCGTTGGGGCGACTTGGCGATGCTGACGAGATTGCTCGGATGACTTTGGTTTTGGCGTGCGATTTATCAAGTTATGTGCATGGGGCTTTGGTTGCTGTGGACGGCGGATTCCTCTCAGCATAGACGATTCAGCTAAACAGTTAAAGACTGTAGTCTCTACCTTCAGGTTTTGCACTTGGCGGCTTTGCACCCGCTTCAGGAATCTGAGGCAACGGAATCGGCGGCGGAATATTCAGGGTTCTCGAAATCAGCACTGACTCAATAAAGACAACATTAGAAATTGACTGAATAATAATCTGCGCAGGAGGCTTCTTTGACTCATAATCTTTGAGAACTTTCTCAATCTCACCTCTCTCGCCAGCTACAAAAGCGTTCCCCTTCAAGCTAAGCTGCGCGATAGAAGGATTATAAACTATAGACAAAACAAAAGGAACCTCCAACGTTTCATCAGGCTTCTTTTCCATTCCCACAACGTTAATGTTAGTGTTAATCTGAATCGGCGGAATCGGTTTACGGACATCCCAAAAGCGTTCAGCTGAGATGCTAGATATAACTACGTTTACTCGAAGCATGTATATCAAAAAAGAATAATTGCGGTTGGTAGATTTAAAACTGCTTATTACTTCTGTTTATAACGTGTAAAGCCACAGTGACCACAAGTATATCGATCCTTATGATCAGCCATGAAATAACCTGGTCCACAACGCTCACAAGTTGGACGCGCACGGGTAACCTTTTCGCCTTCTACTTTATACATTGAATGCACTCCGCTTCCTTTGCCTTTCTTTTTATCTTGCTTTGGCTTTTCGCCTTTTGCAGCTTCAGCTGGTTTTTTAGACATTATGCACTCGCCTCTTCTTTTGGTTTTTCAGGTGGAGTGTTACGTTTCCTTATGTATTCAGGCTCAACAAGTTTTGCCTGCTCAACACTTTGATAAACATTAGCGACTCCATTTGTAATGCTTGTTCCAGTCAAGGTGTGCATTCGCTTAATGAAAACAACGCCGTCAGCAACTTTCATTTCGATTGCAACAGCCTTCTTTGCTTCAAGCCTTTGCGGAGTCTTCTCTTTAGGACCTTGCGTGATAGTGAAGCTCACTTCTTTGCGTTTGAGAAGCGGATTCTCTTTAGTTGATACGATTTTAATATCCATGAATGTTCACTTGATTAGAGTCTTGAGTTCATACAGTTTTCTTCTTATTTAGCTTTTCGAAGCAATTTCCATAGCTTTCAGGAATTCAGACGCCTCAGCTTTCTTTTCAGGCGTAACTTTGACCACGACTATGCCCTCATACGGTTGACCATACACGACAACCGCGTTTAGAGGAGCATAAAGCACGGCAACCAGAGTAAGCAGGTCTTCCTCGCCATCGATGACGATGTGGATGTGCTCTTGACTCTTCAACGCCTCTTTAATTGCTTCTACGGCTTCATAAGTTATAGTGCCCTGTGGATTCTTAACCATTACCGTTTT